>NZ_JARUBH010000008.1 GCF_029626105.1 Solwaraspora sp. WMMD792 | reverse complement strand
CAGCTGGCGGTGTGGCGGCCGCAGCTGGTCGACGACGGCGCCGGCGGGCAGACCGTCACCCATGCGCAGGTGGGTGTGGTGTGGGCGCGGGTGCCGCAGCCGTCGACGGCCGAGCGGGTCGCGGCCGCGCAGGCCGGCGCGGGGCACACCACACCGCTGTATCTGCGGCCGGACGCCGACGTGGCCCGGGGTGACGAGCTGCGCGGCGGCGGCCAGGTGTGGCGGGTGACGTCGACCGTCGTCCCGTCCGAGCCCGCGTACCTACGCGCGGACTGCGAGTGGGTCCAGTCAGAGCCACCGAGTGAGGAGACGTCGTGACGATCATGATCGCGGTGCGGACCGGCACCGTGACGATCGGCGGGAGCCGGCGGATGGTCCGCCGAGGGCAGCACACCGCCCACCAGGCCCATCCGATCGTGGCCGAACACCCGAAACTGTGGGGCCCGCTGACCGTGGACTACCCGGCCGCCGGCGGTGACCCGGCGGCCGAGGTGGACCGGGTCCGCGCGTACGCCCGGACGGTGCTGCTGATGCGGGACCACCTGGCGGCGGTCGCGGCCACCCTGGTCGAGGCTGCCGTCGGCCACCGCGACGGCCTGCCCGCCGAGGTGGCCGACGCGGTGGACCGGGTCGACGAGGTGCTGCGCCACGACCCTGACGCGTACGCGGTCGGCACACCGCCGGAGCCAGGCCCGGCCGGTGCCGGCCAGCCCGACCCGGCAACCGACGACGGCACCCGGGACGAGGCGGCCGCCGCCGAGCCGGCCGCCCCGGACCTGGCCGGGTCGGAGCTGACCGCCGCCGACCGGGCCAAGATCCGGGCGTGGGCCACCGGGCAGGGTCTGCCGGTGCCCCGGCGGGGGAAGATCCCGGCCGACCTGGTCGACGCGTACCGGCAGGCGCACAGTGGATAGCCCGCCGCACCGGCGGCCGCAGGTCGAGCCCGGCCAGGCGCGTGCATGGGCGGAGGAGTGCGCGAACGGGTCGGACCCGGCCGGGTCGGTGGCGTGGTCGCTGCTGGCCATCGCCGCCGACCTGGCCGCTATCCGCCGCCACCTGACGTCGCCCAGACCGGGCCGCCGCTGATGGCGTCGGTGTCGTTGCCGGTCTACATCCGGATCGGCGGGTCGGCGGAGACCGAGATCGGCACGGTGACCGTCGACCGCGACGAGGTGGCAGCGTCCGTCGACGGCGGTCTGCTGCGCCGGGTGCTGGCGCTGGCGCTGCGGTCCGCGGCCGCTGAACTCGAGTCACCAGATCTGGAGGGGGATGCGGGTGGCGCGTGACACGACGGTGTCGGTCGCCGGGATGGATCTGCTCGGCCGCCGCCTGGACCGGATGCCGGCAGCGGTGCAGGAGGGTGCCCGGCGGGCGGTTATCGGGGAGACGCGGGAGACGGCCGACGACATGCGTGAGGGCGCGCCCCGGGACACCGGCGCCCTGGCCGAGTCGGTGCAGGAGGAGATCGACGCCGGCGGGCTGACCGGCCGGGCGGTGGCCACGGCACGGCATGCGACGTTCGTCGAGCACGGCACCGAGGACACCCCGGAACAGCCGTTCGCGCAGCCGGCCGCCGAGCGGGCCCGGCGGCGGTTCCCGCGCAGGGTGAAGAAGGAGACGGGCGTGTCGCTGCGGAAGCTGGCCCGCTGATGGCGGTCGGCTGGTCCGGCGCCGACCCGCAGGAGGCCGCCGACCCGGAAGACTACGAGCTCGGCAGCAGGCAGCAGGCGAACGAGCCGATCACCCTGACGCACGTGCGGGTGTGGGCCGGCGAGAACGAGATCGACTACCCCGGCCGGGTCGGCAAGATCTGGACCACGAGCGGGGTGCTCCTCGCCTCGGCGGTGATGCCGACCAGTCTCCCGGTGGGCTGGTCGACGCACGAACTGTCGTCACCGGTGGAGCGCCTCGCCGGCGAACAGTACGTGGTGTCCTACCCGACAGGTGGGAATTACGGGGTACTCGTCGACGCCCTGGACGACGCCGTGGTGTCGGCCGACGGTGCCGTGACGACGCTGTCCAGCGCTGCGGTGCCGAACGGTGTCTACAACGAAAACCCGGGATCGTTCCCGTCGCTGTCGGTCGGGAACTGGTACGGCGTCGACGTCGCGTACGACCTGGGTGTGGCGTCGGGGACGGCGCCGACGATCACCGCGGTGGACGTGGCGTCGGACGGTCTGCAGGTCGAGGTGACGATCACCGCGACCGACCCGGACGGCCTGGACGACGCCACCTACCGGGTCGACTGGGGCGACGGCACCACCACGTCCGGGTCGACCCCGATCCTCACGCACGCCTACGCCACGTTTGGCGTGAAGGCGATCCTGGCCCGGGTCACCGACGCCGGTGGGCTGTCCGGGTACGCGGCGGCCGCCGTCGACGTGCAGGCCGCACCCGGGGACGGGTCGCAGTCGCCGATCCACCCGGTGCAGGCCGCGATCCACGCCCGGCTGACCGGCGACAACACGCTGATGGGCATGGTCACCGGCGTGTGGGACCAGGTCCCCGAGCCGGCGGTGAAGCCGTACGTGCGGATCGGTGACCACCTGTCCATCCCGGACAACGACCATGGCGGGTTCGGCCGGAACATCACCGTCACCGTGCACGTGTGGACCGAGGCGCGGGGTAACGCCGATGGGCAGGCGATCGCCCGGCGGATCGGGGTGCTGCTGGATCACCGGCCGCGTGAGCTGACGGTGACCGGGCACCGGGTGGTGTCGATCCGCAACGAGTTCGACCAGGCGGTGCCGACCACGGACCCGCAGGTGCGTCATCACGTGATCCGGTTCCGGATCATCACATCGCAGGTAGAGGAGTAGCAGCGTGTCTGGACTTGACGCGTTCGGCACCCAGTTCAAGCGCGGGGACGGTGCCACGCCGACCGAGGCGTTCACCGCCATCGCCAACGTGACCAGCATTTCCGGGCCGGCGCGGACGCGGGAGACGATCGACGTCACCGCCCACGACAGCCCGGACGGGTGGATGCAGTTCGTCGGCAGCCTCAAGGACGGCGGCGAGGTCAGCCTTGAGATCAACTACGACCCGACCGAGGCGACGCACGACCTGGACGACGACTTCGACGACGACCAGCCGCGGAACTACCAGATCGTGATCCTGCCGGACACGGCAGACGAACACACGTGGGACCTCGCCGGCATCCTCACCGAGCTGGGCGACGAGTTCCCGTACGACGACAAGATGGGCCGCAGTCTGACCGTCAAGATCAGCGGCAAGCCGACCCTCACCCCGACCGGGAGCTGACGACCGATGACTTTCCTGAGCCGTGACCAGATCCTCGGCGCGTCCGACCGCACCTTCGACGAGGTGCCCGTGCCGGAGTGGGGCGGCACCGTCCGCATCCGCAGCATCAGTGGTGCCGAGCGGGACAGCTTCGAGCAGTCGCTGCTGCAGCAGCGGGGCCGGGACCGCAAGGTCAACATGCGCAACGCCCGCGCGAAGCTGATCGTGTTGTGTGCGGTCGACGGCACCGGGCGGAAGATGTTCACCGAGGACGACATCGCCGCCTTGTCGCGGAAGAACGCGAAGCCGTTGGACCGGATCTACGACGCATGCCAGCGGATCGCGGGCCTGTCCGACGACGACGTCGACGAGCTCACGGCGGATTTCGACAGCGCCCAGAGCGACAGTTCCGCTACCGACTAGCGCTCGCCCTGGGCATGCCGGTCGGGGTGATGCTCGCGGCGATGGACTCGCGCGAGGTCGCCGGGTGGATGGCGTACGAGCGGGTGACCGGGCCGCTCGGCCCGGCCCGCGGCGACATCCAGGCCGCCATCGTGGCGTCGACCATCGCGAACTCGAACCGGGGCAAACGCGGGAAGCGGTACCGGCCGGAGGACTTCATTCCGGAATGGGACCGCCCGGAGGCGGCCGCCGGCCCGCAGGACGAGCACGACCACCTGCGGCTGATCAAACAACTCAACGCCCAGATGGGCGGCCGTACACGTCGAGGAGGTGACCCGGGTGGCGACTCTGGCGGACCTCATGGTCAAGATCGGCGTCGACGCCGGCGGCGTTGAGAAAGGCACCAAAGCGATCCGGTCGACGTTCAACCGGACGTGGCAGGCGGTCAAGAAGTCCGCTGCGATCGGCGCGGTCGCGATCGGCGCCACCCTCGCCGTCGGCATCGCCGGCGCGATGGACCTGGACCGGGCCCGCGCACAGCTGGAGGCCCGGCTGGGTGATCCGGTGCTCGCGGCGAAGGTGGGTGATGTCGCCGGCGAGGTCTACGGGAGAGGCTTCGCGGCCAGCGCTGCCGACGCGATGGCCGCGACCAGGGCCGTGCTGTCGTCCGGACTGGTGCCGGACGGGGACGCCGCGAAGCTGGAGGACCTGACCGTACGGACCCAGGCGTACGCGACGGCGTGGGGCGTCGACGTCGCAGCGGCCGCGCAGTACGCCTCCACGTTGATCGGGTCCGGGCTGGCGCGGGACGCGACGCACGCCCTGGACCTCATCACCGCGGCGAGCCGGCGCGTACCGGAGGCACTGGTGCCGGACGTGTTGGAGGTCGCCGACGAGTACAGCCAGTTCTTCCGTGCGGTCGGGTTCAGCGGTGAGCAGACGTTCGCGCTGCTGACCGACGCCGCGACCAAGGGCAAGTGGGGTCTGGACAAGACCGGCGACGCCATCAAAGAGATGACGCTCCTGGCCACCGAGATGTCCGACTCGACGAAGACCGCGTACGAGTCGATCGGGCTCGACGCGCACAAGATGTCGAACGACCTGTTGGCCGGTGGTGACCGCGCCCAGGCCGCGTTTCAGAAGATCGTCGGCGGACTGGCGTCCATCAAGGACCCGACCAGCCAGGCAGAGCAGGCGATCGCGCTGTTCGGCGCGCCGTTGGAGGACCTCAACAAGTCGGACATCCCGCAGTTTCTGCAGTCGATGGCGTCGGTGGGTGACGGCCTGGAGACCGTGGCCGGGGCGAGCGACTCGGCCGGTGCCGCGCTGGAGGGCTCGGCCAGCCAGCGACTCGACAACTTCCGCCGGAAGGCCGAACTGGCCCTGGTCACCACGCTGGCCGATGCCGTGCCGTACATCGAAGCCACCTTCGGCTGGCTGCAGAAAAACTCGGACTGGGTGGTGCCGTTGGCGACCGGCCTCGGCATTCTCGCTACGGCGATCGCGCTCGTTGTTATCGCGGTCAAGATTTGGACGGCGGTGCAGACCGCGTGGGGCATCGTGATGGCGACGACCCTCGGCCCCGTCCTGCTGATCATCGCCGGTGTCGCTCTGTTGGTCGCAGTGATCGTGTGGATCGCGACGCAGACGACGTGGTTCCAGGACCTGTGGTCGGTCATCTGGACGGCGATCGTGGCGGTCGTGAAGTGGGCGGTCGACTGGATCGTCACGGGCTGGACGTGGCTGTTCGATACCGTGATCACCCTCGCCAAGCTGTGGTGGACGGTCTTCTCCACCGTTTGGATCACGATCGGGAAGTTCTTTATCGCCTTGTTTAAGACGTGGTGGGGCATCTTCTCCGGCTTTTGGAAGGGTGTCGGCCGGATCGCGGTCGCGATGTGGAACGAGATCCAGTCGAGGATCGACCGGTTCGTTGCATTCTTCAAAGGACTCCCCGGCAAATTGTCGCGCGGCGCGCGGGGCATGTTCGACGGGCTGAAGACGGCGTTCCGCACTGCCCTGAACTGGCTGATCGCCCGGTGGAACAACTTCTCGCTGACGTTGGGTGGTGGGTCGGTCCTCGGCCTGGACATCCCGTCGGTGACCCTGTCGACGCCGAACATCCCGTACCTGGCCGATGGTGGGATCGTGCCGGCGACGCCGGGTGGCCGGCTGGCGGTGATCGGTGAGGGCCGGTACGACGAGGCGGTGGTGCCGTTGCCGCGCGGTGCCCGCGACCTGGACGGTGGCGGCGGGGACACGACGGTCCTGTTCGAGGGCGACGGCAGCCGACTGATGGCCCTGTTGTTGGAGATCATCCGGGAGCTGGTGCGGGTCAAGGGTCGCGGGAACGTGCAGTTGGCGTTCGGGCAGCGGGGTGCCCGGTGAGCACCCGTTTCACGCCGGTCACTGAGCTGTTCTACGCCGGCGAGTGGCATGACATCTCGGCGGATGTGTTCAACAAGCGGAAGGTGCGGATCACCCGGGGCACGCAGAACGAGGGCGGCGAGCCGGATGCGGCGACCTGCACTTTGATGATCAACAACGGTGCGTCGCGGGTCGCGGCGGGCGTGGTGGGCCGCTATTCGCGGCGCAATCCGCGCTCGGATCTGTTCGGGGTGATCGGTCGGCGGGTGCCGATCCGGGTCACCGTGCCGCAGCTGACCACCGCGCCGGTGCGGTTCGTCGGCGATGTGCTGGAGTGGCCGGCGCAGTGGGATCTGACCGCGTCGGTGCGGTGGGTGGAGGTCACCGCGTACGGGCTGCGGCACACGGTGTCGGCCGCGCCGCTGCAGTCCGCGTTGCGGCGTGCGATCCCGGCGACCGGGCCGGCCGGCTACTGGCCGTTGGAGGATCCGGCGGGGGCGCCGCTGGCCCGGTCACCGATCCCCGGGTGCCCGCCGGCGCGGCCGTTCGGCTACTCCCGGTTCGAGGCGCCGAACACTGGTGAGCCGATCCCTCCGGCCGGGCTGCCGGAGTTCGGCACCGGTGATGTCGGGCCGGGGTCCGCGCCGGTGGTGGATCTGTCCCGGGGCGGCACCCTGCGGGGCCTGGTGCCTCAGCCGGCGGGCGGGTCCGGGTGGCGTGTCGAGTGGGTGATGACCCAGCCCCGGGACCAGGCCGACTCCCGGACGCCGATCTGGTGGGAGACGACCGACGCGTTCACGGATCATCCGTCCGAGGAGACGATGCGCTACGAGGCCAACGTCGCTCCTGAGGGTCTCACCGTCTTCTATGGTCGGGCGTTGACCAGCTTCGGGTCGGGCTGGGCCGCGTTCACGATCGCCGACGGGCTGCCGCACCACTACCGGGTCGACGGTGACCAGGACGGCGGCAACATCCGGATCCGAGTCTGGGTGGACGGCCTGCTGGCCGCGACCGTCGCCAGCTTCAGCGACACGCTTGCCGGCACGGTAGGGCAGGTCACGGAGTGGGTGCTCAACCCGCGTGAGCGGGAGAACGGCGACGACCTGATGCCGTCGCTGGGGCACGTCGCGATCTGGTCACCGGTCCCGGGCACCTCGGACACCGTGTCAGCTGCCACCGGCCACGCCGGCGAGACCGCCGGGGACCGGTTCGAGCGGCTCTGCGCCGAGGAGTCGGTGCCCGGCTCCTCGCTGATCGGTGACGCCGCGTCGTCGGCGCCGATGGGTCCGCAGCGGCGGTTGTCGGTGCTGGAGTTGCTGCAGGAGTGCGCGGACGCGGACGACGCGATCCTCACCGAGGCGCGCGGCACCCGGGCGCTGGTGATGCGGCTGCGGTCCACCCTGTACAACCAGACGCCGTTGGTGCTGGCGCACGGGTCCGGTCGGCTGGCGTCCCCGTTGACGCCGGTCGACGACGACAAGCTGATCGTCAACGACGTCACCCTGCGGAGCACGGCCGGCGCCGAGACACGCATCGTCCAGGAGACAGGTGCGCTGAACGTGCAGGATCCGACGGACGATCCGGACGGGGTCGGCCGGATGCCGGTCGAGCTGGACCGCAACGTCGCCGACGCGGCCGAGCTGGAGTCGGCGGCGTGGTGGATGCTGTCGGCCGGCACGATCGACGAGACCCGGTTCCCGCAGATCCCGGTGGATCTGACGTCGCTGGCGTGGGACGACACCGCCCGCGACGCGGCCGCCGCCGTCGACGTCGGTGACCTGGTCCAGCTGCAGGGCCTGGACGCGTTCGGGCTGCCGCCGGACCCGGTCGAGCAGATCGTCGAGGGCTACGCGGAGGAGTTCGACCTGTCGTCGCTGCGGATCACGTGGTCGACGAGCCCCGCCGCGCTGTACCGGGTCGGTGTGCTGGCGTCAACGACCCGCACGGGCACCCGCGGATCGGTGACCACCGCCGACGTCGACGCCGGGGTCGACACGGCGCTGCCGGTGGCGAGAGCCGCCGGGAACCGATCGCTGTGGACCGTCCGGCCGCCGGACTACCCGATGGAGGTGCTGGTGTCCGGGGTGCGGTTGACCGCCACCAGCTGCGCCCAGGCCGGTCCCGTCAACCCCAACGGAACGTTCGAGGTTGACGCGTCGGGCTGGTCCGGCACCGGCGGCACCGTCGGCCGGTCGACCGCGCAGGCGCACACCGGGTCGGCGTCGCTGCTGCTGACTCCCGACGGGGTCAGCGCCGAGGCGATCGCCGCCACCGATGTCATCCCGGTGCACGCCCTGGACGGCGCGTACGCGTGGACCTGGTCGGCGTGGGTGCGGTGCGCGTCGACGCGTGTCATCGACATGCAGATCCTGTGGTATGACGACGGCGGCGGTCTGCTGGGCACCACCACGGTGACGGCCGGCGTCATCGCCGACACGTGGACCCAGCTCACCGCGACCTCGTCCCCGCCGGCGTCGGCGGCGCGGGTCTCCGGTCGGGTCCGGTTGACCGGCACCCCGACGTCGGGGGTGCTGACCTACATCGACGACGCCGAACTGTTCGAGCCGGGCCGGCAGACGTTCACCATCGCGGCCACCCCGGTCAACGGCGTGGTCAAGACCATCCTGGCCGGATCACCGGTCCGGCCCGTAGCGCCGTGGAGGCTCGCCCGATGACCATCGCCGACGGCCAGATCGTCACCGGCGACGACCTGGCGACCCTGGTCGACCCGCCGGCCGCCGTCCTGCGGATGTCGTCCGCGCAGGAGATCCTGGCGTCCACTGATACGAGCGTCGAATGGGACGTGGCGGAGCTGGACACGCACGGCGGCTGGGACTCCGGCGAGCCGACCCGATACACGTGCCAGGTCGACGGCTGGTACGAGGTCTCCGGCCACATCATGTGGGAGCCGTACGTCGCCGACCGACGCCTGGCCTGGCTGTGGCTCAACGGCGTGTCGGTCCTCGGCTCGCGGGAAGTCATCTGGCCGGCGACGTCGGACACGGCACTGTCGGTGGCGCACGCGCCGCTGCTGCGCATGGAGACCGGCGACTACGTGGAGGTCCGTGTCCGGCAGGCCACGGCCACCCCGCTCGACGTGCAATCCGGCACCAACCAGGCGGCATCGGCGCTGTATGTCCACTACCGCCGGCCACTGTAGAGAGGAATGACATGGCTCTGCTCATCGTGCTCGCCGCCGCCGCGCTGGTCGGCCTGGTCGGCGGGCTGCTCGCCTACGCAGCAGGCTGGGACGACGACTTCCCGGAGGTGTCCTGAATTGGCCAGATGGACAGACCTCGCCACCTGGCGTGGCCCTACCGTGAACAGCGGCAACGGCACCGGCAAACCCGACGAGCCGGCGGACCGCCTGGACGCGCATCACGGCGTCGTGGTGCACATCGCCGCCGGATACTTCGACGGCACCATCACCTGGCAGCGCAACCCGGCGTCGCGGGTGTCGTCGCACTTCATCGTGGCCAAGGACGGCCGGATCGCACAGATGGTCGACACCGACATCCGGGCATGGACCCAGCGGGCCGGCAACCGCACCTGGCTCAGCATCGAGAACGAAGGCTTCCTGCCGGACCCGCTGACCCCGCCGCAACTGGAGTCGAACGCCCAGCTGTTGGCCCGTGCCCACACCGAGCACGGTGTGCGGCTGCAGATCGCGTCGTCCCCTGACGGCCGCGGTCTCGGCCACCACAGCATGGGCGCCGAGAACGGATACGACTGGGGACACAGCCAATGCCCGGGGCCGGCGATCGTTGCCCAGAAGCCGGCGATCGTGGCCAGGGCGAAGCAAATCGTCGAAGGAGATGACGTGATCAGTGAGGAAGACCTCCGCAGGATCGCTATCGCGGTCAACGGCTGGATTTACCCCAAGGATGGGCCGGCGCTGCACACGGCGGCCCGTGGTGCCGCCGCTGATGCCGCGAGAGCGGTTCGTGACGTCGCAACCCTGCGGGTGGAGGTGCGGGAGGCGCTCGGCCGGGACTGGGTCGACGAGGACGCCATCATCGCCGGGGTGCTGACCGGGCTCGCCGCCCGGCCACCGGAGGAAGCGGCGACCGCCCTGGTCGCGGTCCTCGGCGAGGAGCGCGCCGCCGCGCTCGGCCGGGCGCTGCTCGCCACCAACTGATGGACCCAGGCCTACTCACCGCGCTGGTCGGCGCCGGCGCGGCGGTGCTCGGCGCCGCGGTCGGCGGGCCGGCCGCCGGCGCAATGGTCGGCCGCCGGCTCCGCCAGGCCCAGGCCCAGCACGCCGCCGCCCAGGCGAAGCACCTGCAGGCCGAGACGACCCGGATCAGCCAGGACGTCTACCAGCAGCTGACAAGTGACCTGCGAGACGCGCTGGACCGGGCCCGGAGCCAGATCACCGACCTGCGTGAGGCGTTGCGGCTCACCAGTGCTGAAGAGGAGAGGCTTCGCCAGCGGGTGACCGACCTGGAGTCACGGCTGGCGCAACTGGCGACCGCTGAGGCGGGCCTGGCCGACGAGCTACGCCGGACCCAAGGCGACCGGGACCGGCTTCGTGAGGTCCTGGCCGCCCGCGACGCCACGATCCTGCAGCTGCGCGGCCAGGTCGAGGACCTGACCGCACAGTTGCACCTTGCCCGCCCATCGCCGGCATAGAGCCGGTGAAAGATAGGAGACCCTCGTGCCACAGACCCCGACCGATCCAGCCGATCCGCTGCAGGCGGCGGCCGGCACCCGCGCCGGCATCGAGGCCGCGCTGACCGGCCGACACCGGTCGACCGTCCAGATCGCCCGGCACCTTGCCTGGTCGCACCTGCCGCCACCGCTGGCCGCCGTATCTGCCCGCATCGGCAGCGCGGTGCTCGACCTCGTCGCGGACCTCCCGGACGGTCCGGAGCTGACCACCGCGATTCGCCGGGCGGTCGAGGCGAAGGACTGCCTTGTCCGCGCGGCCGTCGACGCGACCGACGAGGAGCGATGACCATGGCCAGTCCTGTCACCACCCAGTCCCGCCACCCGTGGCGGGCCACCCTCCGGACGGCCGTCGCCGCGGCGATCGCCGCGCTGCCGCTGATCCCGCTCGCCGCGACCGAGGCCGGAATCGACACCGTGCCGGCCGTCGCCGGCGTCGTCGCGGTCACCGGCGCCATCACCCGAGTCATGGCCATCCCCGGCGTCGACGCCTGGATGCGGCGGTACGCGCCGTGGCTGGCGTCCGCACCCCGACACGAGGTCCCGCCTGGACGCTGACCTCCGTACACAGCAGCGGCCCCGCACCGAGTCCGGTGCGGGGCCGCTCCGCCATGTCTCAGAAGTCTGGACAGATGTACTGCCGCACCACAGCCAGGATCTGGGTGGCGGTCTCCTCCCCGAACCCGTCCGGATACCCCGGCGCCGAAAATCGCAAGTTCGTGAGCTGGACGAGCTTTGCCTCGTCTGCCTCGCCGTTGCCGATTGACTGGCACTGGCTCCGGCCACGGTCGATGATCGTCTTCTCGTCCTTGTCTCCGACGATGTCCGGGTTGATGTCCTTCAGCGCGCTGATGTAGGCAGCCCAATCTTCAGGCGATGGGGTAGGCGGGATCCCGGCGGCCGCAGCGGCGGAGGCAAGGCTGTCGTCCGCCGGTGCCGACGTCGGGGCCGGCGTGGCCGCGTCCTCGTCAGAGCCGGCACCGCAGCCCAGAGCGGTGACGGCGGCCGCCACGATCGCGGCCACCAACATTCTGTTACGCACGTCGTCTCCTCGGTTCTCGTGGGGCCCCGCCGTCGCCGGCCGGGGCGGGGCCGTCGGGGTACGGGCGGGCGCGATCACGGTGCCAGCGGCGGCCGCAGCACGCCATCGGACCGTCGGGCAGGCGACACCCACCGTTACGGGGATGAGACTCGGGTGCACCGCCGCATGCTCGTGGCTAGGCCCACTCCACCACGACACGCCAGCGCGCCGGCCACCACGGCTCACCGGTCTGGGCGCGCAGCCACACCCCCGGCGCGGCGGCGGTCACGTCCAGGCAGAGCAGCTGCCCGCTCCGACCGTAGACCCGGACGACGATCACGGCCGTGACGGCACGGTGCACCGCCATGGCCTTGAGAGCAGGGTGGTCCGGCGTGGCCACCGCCACGACAGCAGCGGATGGTCGGCCACGCCGGCATCGTCCAGCTCATCCCGTCGGTCCGCGCGCCACTGCACCGCGCGGATCAGGTCGGGGCACCCCTCGGGCTCGCACTCCGGGCATCGTGGCCAGACCGGTGGTGGCGGGCCGTGGTGGATGGCCAGTATTCGCGCCGCCGTGGCGTCGTCCATCGGCCCGGTCATATGGATCGCCGCACCAGGCGGTACTTGGCGATGGCCCGGCGGGTACGGGCCCACACCAGCTGCGGGCAGTCCTCGGTGCCGGGGCAGTCGGTGTGACAGCGGTGGCCGGCGGCGTGTGCGTGCACGGCGCCGGCCGCCGCGTCGTCGATGTCCTGATCGGTGATCGGCCCGTCGTCCATCGCGGTCACCGCGTTGGACTCCCGTCGATCCAGGTCCACGCCACGAACCGCTCGTGCAGCTCGGCAGGGTCGGTGATACCCGCCTCGCGAGCCGCGACGGTCAGCATCTCGCCGATGTCGACCGACAGCGCGAGCGGTTCGCTGGCGTACGCCTCCGCCAGCTGGACGCGGGCCGGCGAACACGGCCAGGGCGTACCGTCCGGGCACACGACGCAGTCCCACGTCGGCCGGTGCGGGGTGTGTGCCGGCTCGACGGCCGGGGCGGCCGGTCTGGACGTGCCGGTCACGGCAGGATGGTGCGGCCGCCGTTGCCGCCGCGCTGGTCGGCACGGTCGGTGCGGGTCGCAGGCCGGGTGTCGGTCGGCCGGGCGGGCTGGTCGACCCACCGGCGGCGGCCGGGCACCGGACGGACGACGTCGACCACGCCTGCGTCGCGGAGGAACCACTTCCCGATCATCTTCGCGCTCCTCGAGTCAGCGGGGCGGCGGCCCGGCGAGCACGGGGGAACCCGGCCGGACCGCCGCCGATCCGGGGTGGCCCGGCCCCGCGGATCCGCGCGCTGGATGCCGATCAGGACCGGGCCGGCTGGGCGGCTGAGCGGCCCGCCCATCTTTGCGTACGCAAAGCGTTGGACTGAGTGTGACCGCAGTAACGACGCGACGTCAAGGCTTTGCGTACGCCTAAACTGGGCCACATGGCGGGCTATCGGGAGATCGCAGCGGACCTCCGCGAGGCGATCGCGGCGGGCGAGTACGCGCCCGGCGCCCAGATCCCGACCGAGCACGCCCTGGCAGAGCGGTACGGCGTGTCACGGGAGACGGTGCGTCGGGCACTGGCCGAACTGCGCGCCGCCGGCGTACTCGAGTCGGCCCGGGCCGCAGGAACGCGAGTCGCGGCGCCACCGGTGCGGCTGGCGCTGGCGCGGTACGCAGCCGTCGCCGACCCCGCCCGCACTCGGGCGAACCTCGGCCCGTGGGAGACCGCCTGCGCCGACCAGGGCATCGACGGGTCGGTGGAAGTCGTATCGGTCGAGGAGGCCATACCTGCACCACCCGGCGTAGCCGCGCGGCTGGCTCTGCCTGCCGGCGCCTCAATGGTGCTGCGCCGCCGTCGCCACTTGATGGACGGCCGTGTCGTCCAGCTGCATGAGTCGTGGATGCCGCGTGACCTGGTGGCGGGCACGGCGCTCGCCGGGCAGGGCAAGGTGGTCGGCGGCGTGTACGCCGCGTTGGCCGCTGCCGGCATGCGGCCGGCGACCGCGAGCGAGGAGCTGTCGGCGCGGCCTGCTGCGTTGGCCGAGCAATCGGACCTGGGCTTGGCGGCGGTGGGCTGGGTGCTTGAGCTGTGGCGCACGACGCGAGACGTCACCGGCCGGCCGCTGGAGGCGTTGCAGGTGGTGTCGGATGCCCGCCGGGTGACGTACGTGTACGACGATCTGCCGATACGGGGCGAGAGGTGACCATCATGGACCGGGTCCAGGCGTTGGAAAAGCTGACCGCGGCCGCTACGGCGGTCGACGAGGCCGAGGCTGAGATGCTGGCGGCTGCCGCGCTGGACACCGTGATGTCCCATCCAGGGCTGCGGTACGCGCCCGTCGACCAACGGGCCACCAGGTGGGTGGCGGCGTGCGACGGCGTGCTGCTCGGGTACCTGTGGTCGGAGCCGGGGCGGCTGCTCGGCGGGTGGACAGCCGCACGGCTGGACGAGTCAGACCGGCTCGGCCCGTTCTCCACTGGTCGGGCCGCCGCAGCGGCGCTCGCCCGGCACTGTGGTGCAGCTCCTGCACACACCGGCCCAACGTAACTGCTAGTGATCTAAAGTTGACATTGAGCCGGGGGGGGGGGGGGTCCTCGATGAGGGGTTCAGCCCCACCCCCGCCCCCCGCCCCGGCTCAGTCTCCAGATCGGACGACGGGCCGGCCAAGGCGGTGCCGGTCAAGGCGGTGCCGGTCCATGAACCCATCCGCGTACGCGCGTGCCACGGCGCGGCTGCGGGTGCGGGAGATCGCGGCGTGTGCCGCGACGCCAGCCGCGAGCGCGGCGGCGGCGATAATCGGTGTGGACAGTCGTTCGAGCATCATCGGTGATGCGCCTCCGGCAGTGGAGTCCCCGTTTGAAGATCTCACCGTAAGTGGATCGCTACGGCATTGACCTCGGGTGATCGGCCGGGATCCCAGCCAGCAGGACGCGAGGGTCATACGTCTGTCCGACCGGATGATCATCCAGTTAGGTGCCCCTCAGTCATGGTTGACGACTGATCAACGACGAGTACGTCCACGGTCGTTGAACCTACTCGCCAGCCCGGCGGCCGACGCATACACCTCACGGATCGCCTCGGCGTAGCGGGCCGGGGTGTGTTCGGCGCAGCGGGCCGCCGCCGCGGCCGCCTGCCGGCGGGCCGTGTCCGGGTCGAGCAGCAGCCGCAGCACCCCGCCGGCCAGCGCACCCGGCTGCGGCTCGGTGCGCAGTGCGGCGCCGGCAAGCGCGCCGTGCGCGTGCAACGCCCGGTCGACAAGTACCACCGGCACCCCGGCCAGGCCGGCTTCCTGCAGGACCAATGCCTGGGTGTCGGTCTGCGAGGCGAACGCGAACACCTCGGCGGCCCCGTACGCCGCAGCCACCACCTCCGGACCCTGCTGGCCGGTGAGGGTGATCCGGGCAGCCACCCGAGGGTCGATGGTGCGCAGCAGCGCGGCCAGCCAGCGCGGCTCGTACAGGGCACCGACCAGCACCAGCCGGGCGGTCGGGCAGCCGACCAGCACCCGCTCGAACGCGGTGATCAGCAGGTCGATGCCCTTCTCCCGGTTGATCCGACCCACGTAGAGGACCACCCGGTCGCTGGGCGTGATGCCGTGGCCGTACCGGAAGGCGTTGATCTCGTCGGCGGTGGTGCGGCGGGCCGCGACCCCGGTCGGCACCAGGTGCACCCGGTCGGCGGGCACCGGCAGGTGGATTCGGTCCAGCACCGCCCGGGTCGGCACCACCACCGCGTCGGCGCCGCCGAGCAGCAGGGTGTTGGTGGCGTCCATGGCGGCCCGGCGGCGGGCGACGGCGCCGCTGGCCATCGGCCGGTGGTCACGGGCGTGGCCGGCCGGTGCCGCCGCCGGGCGGGGTACGCCGAGCCGGCGGGCGTACAGCCGGACGCCGGCGCTGAGCGCACGGGCCGGCACCCGGTACGCGTCGGCGTACGCGTGCAGGTCGGTGTGGTAGGTCTGGACCAGCGGCAGACCGAGCCGGCGGGCGGTGAGGACGCCGAGCAGCCCGACCGGTCCGGGGGTGTGCACGTGCACCACGTCCGGGGCGTGGGCGGCGATCTCGGCGATGGTGCCGGTGGCGGCGGCGCCGCGCAGCAGCCACGGCGACAACCGCAGGTCGGCGACTCCGCAGGGCAGCGCACGTAGCCGCAGCACGTCCGCCTCGGTCGGCTGGTCCGGGTGCCGGGGCACCACGATCAGGCCGGGATGCCCGGCGGCGGCCGACGCCGCCGCGAGAGTCCGCAGCGAGGTGACCACCCCGTCGCGGCGGGGCAGGTACGTGTCGGTGAAGTGCACTGCTCGCACGTCAGGCACGGTGGGTCACCGGGGCCAACATGATGTAACGGTAGGCCAACAGCGCCGTTAAGTCTGCTCGTCCGATCAGCCGACGGCCAAGATCGTGAACTCGCTGGCGACGTAGACTCGCGGGCATGACAGGACTCGCGGCATGGCAGCGGTGAGCACCCCGGCACCCGCGCGCCACGATCTGGCCGAGGTGGGGCGGAACGCGGCAACCCTGCGTAGCTTCCTGCACGGGCTGCCCGGCGTCGATGAGGTCGGCGCGCGGCAGCGGGCCGCGACGCTCGGCACCCGGTCGATCAAGACGACGGCCAAGGCGTGGGCGATCGACCTGGCCGTCCGGATGGTCGATCTGACCACCCTCGAAGGCGCCGACACCCCCGGCAAGGTACGCGCGTTGTGCGCCAAGGCCCGCCGCCCCGACCCGACCGACCCGGACTGCCCACCGGTCGCCGCGGTCTGCGTCTACCCGTCGATGGTGCCGACCGCCGCCGAGGCGCTCACCGGCTCCGGCGTGCACCTGGCCAGCGTGGCCACCGCCTTCCCGTCCGGGCAGGCGCCGCTGGAGGTGAAGCTGGCCGACACCCGGGCGGCAGTCGCCGCCGGCGCCGACGAGATCGACATGGTGATCAACCGGGGGGCGTTCCTCGCCGGCCGCTACGAGCAGGTGTACGCCGAGATCGTCGCGGTCAAGCAGGCCTGCGGCGACGCCCATCTCAAGGTCATCCTGGAGACCGGGGAGCTGGCCACCTACGACAACGTGCGCCGCGCCTCCTGGCTGGCGATGCTGGCCGGCGGCGACTTCATCAAGACCTCCACCGGCAAGGTGCCGGTCGCCGCGACCCTGCCCGTCACCCTGATCATGCTGGAGGCGGTACGGGACTTCTACGCCGCCACCGGGCGGCGGATCGGCGTCAAGCCGGCCGGCGGCATCCGCACCACCAAGGACGCGATCAAGTACCTGGTGCTGGTCAACGAGACCGCCGGCGACGAGTGGCTCACCCCCGACCTGTTCCGGTTCGGCGCTTCCACCCTGCTCAACGACCTGCTGATGCAGCGGTCGAAGCTGCACACCGGGGTCTACTCCGGTCCCGACTACGTCACCCTGGACTGATCAGCGTGTTCGACTACGCACCGGCACCCGAGTCCCGCTCGGTCGTCACCATCCGCGACTCGTACGGCCTGTTCATCGACGGCGAGTTCGTCGACCCGACCGACGGCGGGGCCCGCAAGACCGTCAACCCGGCCACCGAGGAGGTCCTCGCCGAGGTCGCCGAGGCCGGCCCCGGCGACGTCGACCGGGCGGTGGCCGCCGCGCGTACGGCGTACCAGCGGGTCTGGGGTCCGATGCCCGGCCGCGACCGGGCCAAGTACCTGTTCCGGATCGCCCGGGCGCTCGCCGAACGCAGCCGCGAGCTGGCCGTGCTCGAGTCGCTGGACAACGGCAAACCGATCCGCGAGTCCCGTGACGTCGACCTGCCGCTGGCGTCGGCGCACTTCTTCTACTACGCCGGCTGGGCCGACAAGCTGGGGCGCGGCATGATCACCATCCACAAGACGGCCACCAGGGGCGCTGTCTCACGTTCCGCCCTGGTGGATGGACCGGCCCTCCTGGTGGCTGGTCCAGCTCGGCCGGCGGCGGCTGCTTGGGAGGGCGCCGCCGCCGGCCGGGTAACCCCGGTCTTCCCCGGCCGGCCGGGACCTGGAGTGGTCCCCACGGGCCGACTCCAGCGGTCGCTACGACCGGCCGGCCGGGGAGCACTTCGTGCGCTGCGCCTGCTGCTCGGCGTGGCCCTCGTGCTGGGCGCGCTGGTCGGCCTGGTCGCGGTCGGCGGCGCCGAGCTGCTGACGCGCGGGCTGGTCGACCCGGCCGCCCTGGCCGCCGCCGGCGCCCTGGTGCTGTTCGCCGCCACCGCCCCGGTCCGCCGGTCTTCCCCACGGCGGTCCGGGCGTCGTCGGGTGCGTGCGCCGTGCCGGGGAGGGCCGGCGCACGCACCCCATCCACAAACGGCAGCGGCCCTCGCCGCGACATCGGCAAGGGCCACCCATCCCAACCATCGACGTGAGAGGTCGACGTGGAACACGAGAGTACCGAAAACCAACCGGACACCGTACCGACCAGGTCCGACATCTGCGGCCAGCCGGCCGTCAACACCGTGGTGGCCACCACCAACGACGACTCCGGCCAGCCGACCCCGATCCGCCCGGGTGTGATCCGGACCGGGGCGTACGCCGGCACCGTCTCGACGTGCGATGCGCACGTCGACCAGGCCACCGCCGGCCTGCGCGCCGCCGGCCTCGTGGTCGATGTGTTCGCGCCGATCATCCCGACGGCGGCGGTGTGCGGCGAGATCTGGCGGGTCGCCGCCGACTCGGTGCTCACCCCCGACGGCGGACCGGAGCACCAGGCGCTGCAGCGGGCGGCGGCGGGCACCGGCCCCGGTCCGGAGACCGCACCGGTCGACCCGACCCCCGACCCCGACCCGGCCGGTGACGCCGGCGGGCACGGGGTGGCGGGCGGCTGGTCCGGCCCGGCCGGCTGCGGCGCCAGGTGCCTCTGCGGGCTGGCCGTGGACGGATTCGACAGCATGGCTCCGGCGCTGGCGCTGCTGGACGAGCACATCGCCGGCGCCACCACCGCCGACTCGCCGGAGGACGTGCCGGTGTCCCCGGCCGCTGACGTCGCCGTCGACGTCGTCCAGCGGTGCGGCCGGCCGGCGGTGGCCGGTGTGGCGACGCAGCCACACCCGCTGCGCTGGACCGGCCCACGGACGTACGCGGGCACCATCTGGGTTTGCGCCGGGCACGAGGACGTGGTGACGGAACAGGCCCGGACCGGCGGGCTGGACACCGGGCTGGTCGGCGCTCCGGAGCGGGTGCGGTGCGGCGAGATCTCCGCCGAGGGAGTTGACCTGGCCGACGTGCCGGCCGGCGCGTGGCCGCGCCTGGCGGTGCTCGCAGCTGCGAACGTCACCGCCGTCGACGCCGGCCGGGCCCCAGACGACGCGATTCCGTCGGTGCGTGCCACCGAGCTGCGGCCGGGGATGTGGGTGGCGACCGGCCGGGACGACGTGCCCGGTGTCGAGGTCCGCGCCGTCGAGGTTGGCGCCGCCGGACTGGTCGGGGTGCTCCTGGCCGGCCCGGAGTACGCCGAGCACCACGCCGACGACCTGGTGCCGCTGGTCGACGAGGAGACGGTGGCCGCCGCTGCCGAGGCGCTGCGTGTGCGGACCCGCCGTCAGCTGATGCTGGACGGGCTGCGCGCCCTGGTCGCGGCCGCCGAGCGGGACCCGTCGATCCTGCCGGTCGACCGGCTGCAGGTGACCGGCCGCGCCGCCAACCTCGCCGGTCTGCAGGCGTTCGCCGCCGAGCTCGGCTCCGACGTGGTCCCGGTCGGTGAGCGCCTGGTCGCCGAGCTGCTGACCGGCGGCGGTCCGGCCGATGACCTCGGCGGGTCGTCCGCGCCGCTGTCGATCGAGATGTACGTCTACAACGACGCCGACCCCGCCGACCAGCCGGCCCCGCCTGCGCGGGGAACCGCCGCCGTGGTGGTGCCGGCACAGCCGACCGGGGGTGACCTGTGACCGCCAAGATCGGACCGTACAACAGCGAGGACGAGGCGTTGGCCGCGCCACTGCCCCGGCAACTGGCCGAACTGCACACCACCGGCCGCATCCGGCCCGGTGACGGCACGGCCGAGGGCACGCGCCGGGCAGCCCTGATCGCCGCCGCCGTCGACGCCGGCGTCGAGCTGGGCGACCTGGACCACCGGGTGCTCGCCTGGCTGGCCAGCTGGGAGACCGCGACCGTGCAGGTCGTGATCGGCCTCCTGGCGCGGGCGCACGCCGCCGGCCGGGCCGCCGGCCCGGCACCGCTGGCGCAGGACCCGCCACGCCCCCCGGCCACCCCGGCACCGGGCCAGCCGGCCGACGTCACCGCCGCGCTGCTGGCCGAGGCAACCGACCCGTGCGAGGCCGCCGCCGTCGAACTGCTGGCCGGCGCCGGCCTGCTCGACCACCCGGCCGTGACCCGACGCATCACCTCACCCGGCGTCGTCGGATGGAACGCCCTGCACCTGGCCGCACTGGATGACGCCCTGGGCGACGACATCACCGACGCCCAGCACCACCTTCTGTCCCTGGCCTGCAGCCTGGGCAGCCGCGGACTGCTCCCGGCCTGCCTCCGCCAAGCCCTGTGGGGCATGTGGGAGACCCCGGACACGGCCGGCCTGGTGCTCGGCGCGATCCGGACCGCCCTGGGCGGTGATCGCCGGTGACCACGGGGATCGCAGCCGCGCTGCCCGAGGCCGGCGGGCTGCTGATCATGGCGCTGATCGTCGCTGGCGGGCACGCGGTGCGGGTGCTGGCCGGTCGGGCACGCCGTGCGGCCGCCGCCCGGCGGGCTGATCGGGCGGCCCGGGTGGCGGCCCGGCAGGCGCGGCGGGCCGCTGCCGACCGGGCGTGGCACGACCGCCTGGCCGCGCTGCTCGACGAGCACCAGCCGGCGGGAGGTGCGCGCCGATGAAGGTGTTCGCCTCGCATTTCTGGGCCGGGTCCGGATGGTGGACGGCGCCGATCCACCCGCTGTGGCTGGCGGCCGCGCTGCTGCTGTTCGCGGGCGCGCTCCGGGCCGCCGTGGTGGTGCGCCGCCGGCGGACCCGCCGCCTGAACGAGCACTGGGCGTCCGTGACCGCCGCCCTCGCCGTCCGGCCGCGCCATCACGACCTGTCGACCTGGGCGGTCGTCGCGATCACCGTGGCGGTGTCGGTACCGGTCAGCGCGGTGATCGGCGCGGTGGTGGCGCTGATCGCGGTCACCGTGGCCGGTGCGGGCCGGGGCGACCCCTGGGCCCGTGCCGCCCGCGTGGCGGGCCTGACCCGCGACGTCCGCGACGCCCTGGACCTCGCCCGCCCCAGCACCACCGCCCACGACCAGACCGAGCAGAGAGGACAGCAGCAATGATTCTGCTGATCGTCGCGGCAGCCTGCCTGGTGGTCGCCGCGCTCGCGGCCGCCGTGCGCCGGGGCCTCCTCAGCACCGCCGCCGCCGAGGACCGGCACGAGGGCTGGGACATGCACACCGGGGAGTTGTCGGCGCTGCGCGTCGAGCTGACGCAGGACCTGCCCGCCTCAGCCCTGCCGTGGCCGGAGCCGGTCGACGGCGAACGCTGGCCGGAGCCCGTGACCGGACGTACGGCGCCCGCTGGCGGGGTGTACCGCTCGGCTCCGGTGCCCGTCGTGGACACGGGCCGGCGCCGGGCGGAGCCGCCGGACGACGGCACCGGCCAGTGGGCCGCCGCGAACCCAGCCACAGCAGGCGTCAATCCGTGGTTCGCGCAGCACGTGGCCAGGTCGACGGCCCGGGGCGGGTCGTGGTGACCGCCGGTACGCCCGGGTGGCCGCGCCGTGCGGCCACCCGGGCCCCGGCCCCACCGGCGGAGCTCGCCGGCGCGGCCGGCGCACGCGCACAGGTGTGGATCGCGGTCGCCCGTGCCGGTGTCACCGCCCACAAGATCCGGCCGACGACCGACGACAAGCAGCGCCGGACGGTGTGCGGCCGGTTCGTCAGCTCCGCCGAGCGGGAGCAGGGCCAGGTGCTCGCGGCCGCCGTGGTCGCCGAGCGCTACCGCGCGGCCTGGTGCCCGCACTGCTGGCCATCACCCCAGACACAGACAGAGGTGAGCCGATGACGGCCAACCTGCCGGTGTACGGCGTGCGGGAGATCCCGGACGGCCTGGCCACGGTGACGATGCTGCGCCGGATGCGCCGCAAGCCCGCACCCGACCAGGCCCCGGCCGGCATCCTCCGCTACAGCCGCGGCAAGGACACCACGCACCTGTTCACGGTCGCCGACACCGTGGCGATGCGGCCGCTGACCGCCCGGCAGCGGGCGGCGGCCGAGGCCAGCCGCGTCTACCCCCGGCACTGCGAGGTGTGCGGGTGGGACGCCGGCGGGCCGCTGCCGTCGAACGGCCGTGGCGCGCACCGGTGCCCGGCCTGCGACGCCGAGGACCGCTACGACCAAGTCCGCGCCTGGCGCGCCCAGCAGCGGTCCGAGGCCTCCGCCTGGGCCGCCGAGGCACTCGCTGACCCGACCGCCATGGTGGTGGCGACCCGGTCGATCGACCTGGCCCCCGCCGGGCCGGGGCAGACGGTGAAGCGGACCGCCGTCGCCGAACTCGTCGTCGTGTCGCTCGCCGATCCGGCGGTGGACCGGCTGCACATCACGTTGATCCCGGACCGGCGGCCGAAACGCAAGCGGGACCTGCCGGCCGGCGGCCGGCTCGTCGAGGCCGCCGCGCCGGGCGTGGCGGCCTGGGTGACCGGTCGGCGGGTCGTGGCCTGGTCGGAGTGGGAGGTCTCCGCCCTGGACTGGGACCTGCGGGACGCCGGAGTCCAGCCACCCCGGCCGGGGACGCGGCTGATCTACCTGCCGCGTCTGCGGGCGATGAGCCACCAGTACAGCCAGTGGTGCGGACACATCGGGTCGGCCGGCGTGGTCGACCAGTCGCGGCCGCCGGGCGGCCCGGTGGAGGAAGTCGACTGGATCGTCGACACGCTGCGCCGGATGGCCGCCTCACCGGTTCGGGGAGTCAGCCAGTGACCGGGCAGACCCAGCCGGCGCTGTGGCGGGTGCCGCCGGAGACCCGGACGGCGCTCGAGTCACCGGAGTTGCTG
The DNA here is from genome assembly GCF_029626105.1 of Solwaraspora sp. WMMD792. Classification (NCBI taxonomy): domain Bacteria; kingdom Bacillati; phylum Actinomycetota; class Actinomycetes; order Micromonosporales; family Micromonosporaceae; genus Solwaraspora; species Solwaraspora sp. WMMD792. The sequence continues at coordinate 9,584 of NZ_JARUBH010000008.1, read as the reverse complement.
GTCGACCTGGCGGCCGCGATCGAGTCGGCGGACGCCGCAGCAGCGGGTGAGAGCCGCTGGTCGCGGGCGGTCGCCGCCGCTGGTCGGGTCCGCGATGTGCTGCGGGCCCGGATGGTGCCGGAGGCCGCGCCCCGGTCCTGCCAGTCGCCGGCCCTGCTGCGCGTCGCGGAGGAACGGCTCCGGCAGATCGAACGCAAGCGGTACGACGCCGTCCACGATGACCAGCGCACGTCCGGCCAGCTGTGGCAGATGGCGTGCTGGTGGGCCGATCCGGAGTCGACCTGGCTCGACTGGCCGTACGTCGATGGCTATCCGGAGCACGGTGACCGCGTCGCCGACCTCGTGCGTGCCGCCGCCCTGCTGACGGCCGAGGCGGACCGGATGCTGCGGCTCAGAGCCCAGGGACTGGCGTGACCGCGCGCCCGCCGGCCCGGCCGGACCTGCCTCCGGTGCTGTGCCTGGACTGCGCGACGCCGCTCACCGACCCCAAAGCGCGGGCGCGTCGGGTCGGATCGCTGTGCTGGCGGCGCCGGCGGGCCGAGGCCCGCCGCCAGGAACAGGCGGCGGCCGCCTCGGTGCTCCCCGACCCGGTGCGGGTGCGTGGCGGCCGCGACGCCGGCCACGACGGACCAACGCTCGTCGACCCGGCCGGCGTCATCGAGGAGGCATCCCGGTGACCCGCCGCACCCCGGCCCGGTCGCGGGTACCGCCGCACCTCCACCAGGCCACACGAGATCTGCCGGCGGACCACCGTGGCCGCCGGGTCTGTGTCGTGTGCGGGCTGCTCGGCGAGCCGGGCGACGCGCACCACCCGATCACCCTGCCAACCACCCCGGTGTCCCCGGTCCTCGCCGCCGCTGCGGCGGCTCGGGACGCCGCGATCTTGGGAGAACGAGATGCCGATTGAGGATGACGAGTTCGAGACGGCGTACCGGGCCGCGATGGCTGCCCGGCCGGGTCAGGCCGTCTACCCGGACGACGTCCGCAGGTCACTCGGCCAGGCCCGGCGGCCCGCCCTCCGGACGCCGGCACCGGTCCGGCCCGCCCCCGTCAAGCCGGTGGCCCGGCCGGCCGTCGCCGAACCGGCGCCAGCGTCGCCGGCGGCCGCCGTGGCGTCGACGGGCGTCGAGCGCGCGGGTTGGCTCGGCCGGCGCTGGCGGTGGCACGCCACGGTGATCACTCCGTCCGGCGACGAGCACACCGTCACCGGCCACGCGTGGCGCTGGGCGACGGCGTGTGACCGCGCTGCCCGGGTCGCGCAGATCCTGCTGACGCAGGTGACCGATGGGTGACCCGACCAAGCCCGCGCGACAGGAGCTGGGGACTGAGGTCTGGGTGCACAGCACGTGGGACCACCTCATCAGGGTCCGCGACCACCTAGGGCTGATCGGCCTCCTCGTCGTGCCGACCACCAAGGCTGGCAAGCCAGCACCGGTCGATCCGCAGCTCATCAGCAAGGGCCGGTACTCCTGGCACGGCCGCTACCACCTGACCGGAGGCGGCGGTGCGTAACCGCGACCTCCGGCGTGTGCAGCAGGACTTGGCCGCCCGGCGGGCCCGGACACCGGCCGAGGCCGCCGAGCGTGCCCACCGTGGTGCCGCGCTGGTGCGGCGGGCGCTCGCCGGCGAACCGGTCCCGGACCCACCGCAGGCGACCGCCGGGCCTCGGCCGGCCCGGCCGCCGGTGCTGGACGAACTGGTGTCCTGCGCGGGCTGCTACCGGCCGCACGTCGGCGAGCCGGGCTCGCTGTGCGAGGCCTGCGCCGGCGCGCAGCCGGTGCGACTGGACGACATCGAGACGGGAGTGGGCTGAGTGACGAGTCAGCAGGATGTGGAGGCGGCGGTCCGGGCCGAGCTCGGCCGCCTCGCCTGCGACGCCGTTCAGGCGCTCCGCCGGGTCGGCGTGCCGGTGCCGGTGATGCCCGGCACGGCGGCCGCCGCCAACGAGGTGGAGGCGCTGCGCGCGCAGGTCGCCCGCCTGACTGAGCAGCGGACCGCCCTTATCCGGCTATGCCAGCAGATCCTCGACAGGTGCGGCGGGCAACTTGGCGGGCCGTTCCTGCTGCTCGCCGTGGCCGAGGGCTGGCGGCGGCAACTGGCCGAGGCGTCTGCCGACGACCCGCCGCCCGACTGAGTCCATCGCCCTTGCCCAGCTGCTGTTCTCCGTGGCCCGGCCTGCCGAAACGGCGGGCCGGGCCGCATCGCATCCACAGGAATCCATAGACGTTGATGATCATCTACGGGGGGCGGTAATGCCCTACTGGCTCGAAGACGACGCCTTCCCGAACTGGCCGGTGTGGGATGTGCTCAGCGCAGGGAACGTCGACATGGCGGACCGGCTGCAGTCCGCGTACGTCCGATGCAAGAGCACGACCGCCGGCGTGCTCGCGGACGGCTACCTCACCGAGCAGGCCGCGTTGACTCAGTGCCGGGGCCGGCCCAAGGTCCTGGCGCTGCTGGCGACGGCGGTGCTGGACCGGCCGCCCTTGCTCCACCGGCGTGGTGATGAGTGCGAGTGCCTCGGCGACGGCGTGTGGATCGACGGCTACGCCTACCGCGTCCATGCGTTCTCAAAGCGGAACCCGTCGCGCAAGGAGTACAACCGCAACCGCGCGCAGAAGGCTGATTTGCGCGACAGCAGGCTGAAGGCACTGGTGTACGGCCGCGACGGCGGCTGCTGCCGCTTCTGCCACAGCGGGCCACTTAACCCCAAGAGCGGCCGCGCGAAGGACGCACGCAAGCGTCTGCAGTACGACCACGTCGACCCAGACGCGCCGGCCGGCCCCGAGGGACGCAACCTCGTCGTGGCGTGTGGCCGGTGCAACGAGTCCAAGGGGCACAGGACGCCCGACGAGGCGGACATGGTGCTGCTGCCCCCGCCCACCCCGGAGGAGGCCGCCGCGTGGCACGCGCGCGGCCCCGTCGTGCTCGACCCGCCGCCGGCCAGCGCCATCCCGGCCGCCCCGGCGGATCACCGACCGATCAGCGACCAATCAACGACGAACCACGAACACGAACAAAAACCGACCAGTGATCGCGATGACGAACCGATCACCGGTCCCGACAGTGATGCGAACGACGATCACACGCCACCACTGCACCCAACACCAGCACCGACCAGCGACGGCCCGATGAGGGAACAGCGCCCGGAAGGGTCCGGGCTGGGTCGGGGCGGGCCACCGCGCTCATCAGCACCGCCACCCCCGCCCGCCGCAGCCTGGACCGGCCAGCCAGTGAGGTCCCAGGAGTACCCGGACATCTACCACCGACGCAGCCGCGGACCTGCCAGACCAACCGCACCACCACCAGCCGACCACCCAGCGATCCCCGACCCCGGCCCACCGGACTACCGCTGGCCCGCCGGGTCGGTGCCCACCCGTCCGCCCGGAGAGGAACCCACCGGTGGCTAACCAGACCGACCCGACGCCGGACGCGGTGCGCGGGCAGATCGAGGCGCTGCGGGAGGCCTACTCGTGGCTGGCCCTGCTGGTCGAGCCGGGCCGGGAGCGCCGGCCGGGCCGGCCGGTCGATGACGCCCAGGCGGAGCGGCTGGAGGCGCAGGGCCGGGCGGATCGCGCGTACCGGCAGTGGAACATCTCCCGTGGCCTGTCGGCTCTGCCCCCGTCGCCGGCGGCCGCCTCGGTCACGGTGGTCGACGCGCAGGCCTCCGTACGCCGGCGGGTGCTGGACATCGCGCACCGGGTGGCCGCCTGGCAGCACGCCAGCTGGGTCGGCGGGCCCGACGTCGACCAGGTGCTGTCCTGGCTCGACGAGGCCGGGCCGGGCCGGCCGGCGGTCGTCGACGAGCTACGCGACCGCCGACGACTCAGCTGGCTCGTCGACGAGCTGGCGACCGCCGTCGCGTCCGCCCGGCAGGCGGCCGGGGTGGTGGCAGAGCCGGTGCGGCCGGTGGCGTGGCGCTGCCCGGCCTGCGGGTCGCCGTCGCTGCAGCTGGCCCACCCGGGCGCGGACAAGTCGCTGTGGACCATCTCGTGTGTCCGACGGGCCTGCCGGTGCGCGGGTGCCGGGTGCGGGTGTCTGCGGCGGGACCGCCGTCAGGGCCTCGCCCACGTCTGGACTCGGGCGGAGCTGCCAACGCTGGCGCAGGCGGTGGCGATCGCGGACCGGGTCGCCCGGCAAGGGCGGCCGGTGACCGGTTCGGCGGCGGCCGGGCATGGCGGCTGGTCGGATCGGCGGACCGTACGGTGAGCGGGGTGGTCGTCGACGGGCAGGGCCGGCAGTGGTGGACCACCTCGTACGCCGTGCTGCAGCTGCAGGTGGCCCGCCACTGCCTGGGTGATTGGGTGCGCAGGTCCCGTGCTGCCGGGCATGTCGCCGGTGCCGATCCGGCGGACTGCCCGGCCTGCCCGCCCGACGCGGCCGCGTTCCCTCACGTCGACCCGCCGGCACGCCGTGGCCGGGTGTACGGCTATCAGGCTGAGCAGTTGTTGAACGTCGAGGCACATACCGGACGCGCGGGCCGGCCAGGGCGACGGAGGGCACTTTGACAAGATCGCGTTCCAATCTCATCATTGGTGCAGCGCCAGGAGTCTGCCCACGATCGGGAAGTGCGGCGTGATGGATCCCCGCCCCCGCAAGACCCCCAGCCAGTGGCGTACCGCCCCGTTGCCCCGGGGGTGGCGGACCCGGATCGTCCCGCGGATCCTGCGCCGCGACCGCACGTGCACGTTGCGCACGCATTGCAGGGGCGCACAGTCCACCGAGGTCGACCACATCGGCGACCCGGAGGATCACGGCGACCACAACCTTCGCGGGGTGTGCTCGCGGTGTCACGCGCATCGGACCGGGCAGCAGGGCGCGGCAGCGAGCAACGCGGCGCGGCCGACGAGGCGGCGGCCGGATCGAGGCGCCCATCCTGGCCTGATTGTCACTGACGGTGACGGTAGGGGTGGGGGGTGCCCCCCGGGGCGGGGGGCCTTCAGCGGTGGGGGTTAGCGGCTCGGCCACTGTATAGAACTCAAATCTATCTGCCCTGGTGGGAGGTGCTGAGCGTGGCCGTTGCGGGTCGGAAACCGAAGACGGATCGTAGCCAGGTGCGGCACCGCGTACCGGCGGTGCATGACTGGGTGGAGGTGCCGGACCTCCCCTACGACGGTGACCGTCCGTCGCTGCCGACGCGGATGGTGCGGGTCCAGGTCGACGACAAGCCGCCGGCGTGGGAGACGCGGCGCGGGTCGTGGCCGGCCGCGACCAGGCGGTGGTGGGAGACGGTGTCGACGATGCCGCACTGCCGGTTGTGGACGTCGTCGGACTGGCAGTTCGCGATCGACACGGCCGAGGTGCACGCGAGGTGGGCGGCGGGTGAGACGTCGGCGACTGAGCTGCGGATCCGGGAGAAGCTGCTCGGCACCACGCTGAACGCTCGGCGGGATCTGCGGATCCGGTACGTCGACCCGCCGTCCGGGCCGGCCGGCGGGGGCGACGAGTCCGGCGTCGTCCAGCTCGACGACTACCGTGACCTTTACGGGTGAGCTGACTGACGACCTGGTCGAGCTGCCGCCGGGGTACTACCTGGACCGCTGGCGTGGGACCGGGGCGTGGTGCACGTTGCCGTGGCCGGAGGACCTGGCGGATCTGCCGCCGAGTCTCGGCCCGCAGATCATCGGCTGGGCGGAGTGGCGGACGTACGACCGGACCGGCGTGCCGGGGCTGGTCGACCACCAGACCGGCCGCCGCTGGGTGTACACGCCGGGTCAGCGCAGGTACATGCACGTCTGGTACGCGTACGACCCGCGGACGGGCCGGTGGCTGTACCGGCGGGCGGTCAAGAGGGGCGCCAAGGGCACCGGCAAGGACCCGTTCGGGGCGTCGCTGTGCGATGCGGAGCTGATCGGTCCGACGCGGCTGGTGAACCGGGACGGCCGGTGGGTCGGGGTCCGGCACCGGATGCCGCTGGTCCAGATCGCCAGCAACAGCGAAGCGCAGTCGAAGGACGTGCTTCGGGTGGCGAACGCGATGCTGTGCCAGGAGACACGCGATTTCTTCGGTATCGACTGTGGTGAGACCCGCACGATCCTGAAGGAGTCGGGTGGGCGGCTGGAGATCCTGACCGCGAGTGAGAAGACCGCCGAAGGTGACCCGGCGACGTTCGTGCTGCTCAACGAGTCGCACCACATGACCGAAAGCTCCGGCGGTCACAAGGTCGCGGCGGTGGCCCGCCGTAACGTCGGCAAGTCGCCGAAGGATCTGCAGGCGCGGCTGTGTGAGATGACGAACGCTCACCAGCAGGGCGGCGACTCCGAGGCGGAACGGTCGTACGAGGCGTGGCAGAAGCAGGTGTCCGGGCAGGCGAAACGCCGCGACATCCTCTACGACAGCATCGAGGCCCCGCCGACGACGGACCTGTACGACGACGCGTCGCGGATGGCCGGGCTGCGGGCCGCGTACATGGACGCTCCGTGGGCGGATCTGGAGCGGTTGTCCGACGAGATGCTCGACCCGTCGACGTCGGAGGCGGACAGCATCCGCTACTACCTGTCGGGTCTGGCGACGGCGGAGGACGCGTGGATCGATCCGCGCCGGTTCGACGAGTTGGCGCGGCCGGGCCTGGTGGTGGCCGACCGGGAACAGCTGGCCCTGTTCCTGGACTGCTCGAAAAGTACGGACGCGACCGGGCTGGTGGGGGCCCGGATCTCCGACGGGCACGTGATCACGTTGGGGGTGTGGCAGCGGCCGCACGGCGATCGCGGGAAGGGCTGGCTGGCACCCCGGCATGAGGTCGACGCGGCGGTGCGGGCCGCGTTCGACCGGTACCGGGTGGTGTGGTGCGGGATCGACCCGTCGCCGGCCCGCGACGACGAGGACGAGTCGCTGTACTGGATGGAGATGATTGACGGCCTGCACCGGGACTTCCGGCGCAAGCTGCCGGTCTGGGCAACCCCGGGCACCCGCGGTCATTCGGTGCTGTTCGACATGCGGATCAAGACACCGGGCGCGGTCGAACGGAACCGGCTGTTCACCCAGTCGGCGATGCAGTGCGCGGCGGACATCGACGAGCACGGCACGCTCACCCATGACGGCAAGGCGGCGCTGCGGATGCACGTGCACGCGGCCCGCCGGCGGCCGAACCCGTGGGGCGTGAGCCTGGGGAAGATCACCCGCGACTCGACCAAGTTGGTCGACCTGGCGGTGTGCATGGTCGGGGCCCGGATGGGTCGGAGGCTGGCGCTCAACAGCGGCAAGGTGCGCGTACGACGCGCGGGGGCGGGGAAGGCGGTGTTCTGATTGGCGCTGACGGCTGAGGCTGCCGCGACCCGGGCGGGTGAGCTGCGGCGCACGCACGAGTCGGAGCGTGCCGAGCTCGACGTGCTGCGCCGCTACTGGACGGGCAAGCAGCGGCTGCCGGCGGTGATCCCGTCCGACGCGCCGCGTGAGGTGCGGGAGATGGCCCGGATCTCCCGGGTGAACGTGATCGACATCGTGGTCAACAGCCTGACGCAGGCGTTGTTCGTCGACGGGCTGCGGGCCCGTGATCCGCAGTCCGGTGACGATGTGACGCCGCCGGTGTGGTCGGCGTGGCTGGCGAACCGGATGAACAAGCATCAGGCCGGTCTGCACCGGGCGACGGTGGCGTACGGCACCGGATACCTGGTGATCACCCCCGGTGATCCGTATCCGGTGATGCGGCCGCGGTCGCCCCGGCAGGTGACGGCGATGTACGGCGAGGATCCGGACTGGGCGGAGATCGCGCTGGAGAAGCTGCCGGTGCCGGGCCGGTGGCGGCTCTACGACAACACCGTGGTGTACGGGCTGGTCGAGCGGGGCGGCCGGCTGGATGCGGTCAGCGCGGATGAGCACGGGTTCGACCGGCCGCCGGTGGTGCGCTACCGCGACGCGGAGGACCTGGACGCCGACGACGACGCCGAGCCGGAGTTGCTCTCCGGCGGGTTGAGTGCGCAGTGCCGGGTGGTGGTCGGGCAGGTCGCGCCGCTGATGCCGATGCAGGACCAGCTCGACCTCACCTCGTTCTCGCTCAAGGGCGCGGAGTGGTACAGCGCGTTCCGGCAGCGGTGGGCGATCGGGTGGACGCCGGAGGACCGCGACGCGAAGATGCGGTCCGCCGCGTCGCAGTTCTGGACGTTCGACGCGATGCCCGATGAGATGCGGCTGGGTGAGTTCTCGCAGACGGAGTTGAGCGGGTATCTGGCGTCGCGGGAGTCGACGTCGAAGTTCGTGGCGACGCTGTCGCAGACGCCGGTGCATGAGCTGATCGGCGAGCTGGTCAACCTGTCCGCGGAGGCGTTGGCGGCGGCCGAGGCCGGCCGGGACCGCAAGGTCGACGAGCGTAAGACCGGCATGGGCGAGTCGCACGAGCAGTCGTTCCAGGTCGTCGGCGCGTTGATGGGTGTGCCGGTGCCCGACGACGCCGAGGTGGTGTGGCGGGACACGTCGGCGGCCGCGTTCGCCGCGGTCGTCGACGGGCTGGGCAAGCTGGCGCAGATGCTCGGCGTTCCCGCGCAGGAGTTGTGGGACCGGATCCCGGGTGTCACCCAGCAGGACATCCGCCGGTTCAAGGCGGCCGCCGCCCAGGGCGACGCGTTGGCCAACCTGACGTCGCTGCTGGACCGGCAGGCCACCGGCCCCGACGACGGGGACCCGGATGATCCGGGTGGCGCTGGTGGCGCTGACGGTTGAGGGCGCCGCGTTGACCCGGGCGCACCGGCAGGCGCAGCTGACGTTGCGGGCGGATGTGCTGCGGGACCTGGTGCAGCTGTGGTCGCTGATCGGGCCGGGCGACTTCGAGCGGTTCGCGGTGGCGGCGGAGATCCTGATCCGGCAGCGGCACGGCGACTCGGCCGGTCTGGCGGCCGCGTACTTCGAGCGGTTCCGGACGGCCGAGGGTGTGGCCGGGTCGGCGACGGCGCGGCTGGCCGAGGCACCGGACGCGCCGGCGGTGCGGGCGGTGCTGCGGGCGACCGGGCTGGCCGGGATGCGGTCGGCGGCGGCGGCCGGCCAGTCGGCGCAGGCGGCGGCGCGGACCGGCCTGGTGCGGGCGTCGGGGTCGGCGGTGTGGATGGTGCTCGGCGGCGGCCGGCGTACGGTCACCGACTCGGTGCGGGCGGACCGGCAGGCGGCCGGCTGGCAGCGGGTCACGTCGGGGTCGCCGTGCGCGTTCTGCGCCATGATCGCCTCGCGGGGGCCGGCGTTCAAGTCGCAGCGCGGTGCCCGGTTCCAGGCCCACGACCACTGCGCCTGCACCGCCGAGCCGTTCTACGAGGGGTCGCGGCCGGTGCCCGGCAACGAACGGCTACGCCGGGCATGGGAAGCCGCGCAGCGGCAGGCCCGCGAGTCCGGCGAACTGAGCCGGGGCACCAGCAACGACGCGTTGAACGCGTTCCGCCGGTACCTCGCCGGTGATCAGACCCTCCGGCCCGACACGGGCCGGACCGACCCGACACGGGAGTGACCGCGATGGCGGACGACAACACCGGCACCACCGACCAGACCGCCAAGCCGGCCGGCACGGGCGGCAAGGACTGGGAAGCGGAAGCCGAGAAGTGGAAGGCCCTCGCGCGTAAGCACGAGGACCAGGCCAAGGCCAACCACGCCGAACTGGAGAGGCT
>NZ_JARUBH010000007.1 GCF_029626105.1 Solwaraspora sp. WMMD792 | reverse complement strand
GGGACACAGCCAATGCCCGGGGCCGGCGATCGTTGCCCAGAAGCCGGCGATCGTGGCCAGGGCGAAGCAAATCGTCGAAGGAGATGACGTGATCAGTGAGGAAGACCTCCGCAGGATCGCTATCGCGGTCAACGGCTGGATTTACCCCAAGGATGGGCCGGCGCTGCACACGGCGGCCCGTGGTGCCGCCGCTGATGCCGCGAGAGCGGTTCGTGACGTCGCAACCCTGCGGGTGGAGGTGCGGGAGGCGCTCGGCCGGGACTGGGTCGACGAGGACGCCATCATCGCCGGGGTGCTGACCGGGCTCGCCGCCCGGCCACCGGAGGAAGCGGCGACCGCCCTGGTCGCGGTCCTCGGCGAGGAGCGCGCCGCCGCGCTCGGCCGGGCGCTGCTCGCCACCAACTGATGGACCCAGGCCTACTCACCGCGCTGGTCGGCGCCGGCGCGGCGGTGCTCGGCGCCGCGGTCGGCGGGCCGGCCGCCGGCGCAATGGTCGGCCGCCGGCTCCGCCAGGCCCAGGCCCAGCACGCCGCCGCCCAGGCGAAGCACCTGCAGGCCGAGACGACCCGGATCAGCCAGGACGTCTACCAGCAGCTGACAAGTGACCTGCGAGACGCGCTGGACCGGGCCCGGAGCCAGATCACCGACCTGCGTGAGGCGTTGCGGCTCACCAGTGCTGAAGAGGAGAGGCTTCGCCAGCGGGTGACCGACCTGGAGTCACGGCTGGCGCAACTGGCGACCGCTGAGGCGGGCCTGGCCGACGAGCTACGCCGGACCCAAGGCGACCGGGACCGGCTTCGTGAGGTCCTGGCCGCCCGCGACGCCACGATCCTGCAGCTGCGCGGCCAGGTCGAGGACCTGACCGCACAGTTGCACCTTGCCCGCCCATCGCCGGCATAGAGCCGGTGAAAGATAGGAGACCCTCGTGCCACAGACCCCGACCGATCCAGCCGATCCGCTGCAGGCGGCGGCCGGCACCCGCGCCGGCATCGAGGCCGCGCTGACCGGCCGACACCGGTCGACCGTCCAGATCGCCCGGCACCTTGCCTGGTCGCACCTGCCGCCACCGCTGGCCGCCGTATCTGCCCGCATCGGCAGCGCGGTGCTCGACCTCGTCGCGGACCTCCCGGACGGTCCGGAGCTGACCACCGCGATTCGCCGGGCGGTCGAGGCGAAGGACTGCCTTGTCCGCGCGGCCGTCGACGCGACCGACGAGGAGCGATGACCATGGCCAGTCCTGTCACCACCCAGTCCCGCCACCCGTGGCGGGCCACCCTCCGGACGGCCGTCGCCGCGGCGATCGCCGCGCTGCCGCTGATCCCGCTCGCCGCGACCGAGGCCGGAATCGACACCGTGCCGGCCGTCGCCGGCGTCGTCGCGGTCACCGGCGCCATCACCCGAGTCATGGCCATCCCCGGCGTCGACGCCTGGATGCGGCGGTACGCGCCGTGGCTGGCGTCCGCACCCCGACACGAGGTCCCGCCTGGACGCTGACCTCCGTACACAGCAGCGGCCCCGCACCGAGTCCGGTGCGGGGCCGCTCCGCCATGTCTCAGAAGTCTGGACAGATGTACTGCCGCACCACAGCCAGGATCTGGGTGGCGGTCTCCTCCCCGAACCCGTCCGGATACCCCGGCGCCGAAAATCGCAAGTTCGTGAGCTGGACGAGCTTTGCCTCGTCTGCCTCGCCGTTGCCGATTGACTGGCACTGGCTCCGGCCACGGTCGATGATCGTCTTCTCGTCCTTGTCTCCGACGATGTCCGGGTTGATGTCCTTCAGCGCGCTGATGTAGGCAGCCCAATCTTCAGGCGATGGGGTAGGCGGGATCCCGGCGGCCGCAGCGGCGGAGGCAAGGCTGTCGTCCGCCGGTGCCGACGTCGGGGCCGGCGTGGCCGCGTCCTCGTCAGAGCCGGCACCGCAGCCCAGAGCGGTGACGGCGGCCGCCACGATCGCGGCCACCAACATTCTGTTACGCACGTCGTCTCCTCGGTTCTCGTGGGGCCCCGCCGTCGCCGGCCGGGGCGGGGCCGTCGGGGTACGGGCGGGCGCGATCACGGTGCCAGCGGCGGCCGCAGCACGCCATCGGACCGTCGGGCAGGCGACACCCACCGTTACGGGGATGAGACTCGGGTGCACCGCCGCATGCTCGTGGCTAGGCCCACTCCACCACGACACGCCAGCGCGCCGGCCACCACGGCTCACCGGTCTGGGCGCGCAGCCACACCCCCGGCGCGGCGGCGGTCACGTCCAGGCAGAGCAGCTGCCCGCTCCGACCGTAGACCCGGACGACGATCACGGCCGTGACGGCACGGTGCACCGCCATGGCCTTGAGAGCAGGGTGGTCCGGCGTGGCCACCGCCACGACAGCAGCGGATGGTCGGCCACGCCGGCATCGTCCAGCTCATCCCGTCGGTCCGCGCGCCACTGCACCGCGCGGATCAGGTCGGGGCACCCCTCGGGCTCGCACTCCGGGCATCGTGGCCAGACCGGTGGTGGCGGGCCGTGGTGGATGGCCAGTATTCGCGCCGCCGTGGCGTCGTCCATCGGCCCGGTCATATGGATCGCCGCACCAGGCGGTACTTGGCGATGGCCCGGCGGGTACGGGCCCACACCAGCTGCGGGCAGTCCTCGGTGCCGGGGCAGTCGGTGTGACAGCGGTGGCCGGCGGCGTGTGCGTGCACGGCGCCGGCCGCCGCGTCGTCGATGTCCTGATCGGTGATCGGCCCGTCGTCCATCGCGGTCACCGCGTTGGACTCCCGTCGATCCAGGTCCACGCCACGAACCGCTCGTGCAGCTCGGCAGGGTCGGTGATACCCGCCTCGCGAGCCGCGACGGTCAGCATCTCGCCGATGTCGACCGACAGCGCGAGCGGTTCGCTGGCGTACGCCTCCGCCAGCTGGACGCGGGCCGGCGAACACGGCCAGGGCGTACCGTCCGGGCACACGACGCAGTCCCACGTCGGCCGGTGCGGGGTGTGTGCCGGCTCGACGGCCGGGGCGGCCGGTCTGGACGTGCCGGTCACGGCAGGATGGTGCGGCCGCCGTTGCCGCCGCGCTGGTCGGCACGGTCGGTGCGGGTCGCAGGCCGGGTGTCGGTCGGCCGGGCGGGCTGGTCGACCCACCGGCGGCGGCCGGGCACCGGACGGACGACGTCGACCACGCCTGCGTCGCGGAGGAACCACTTCCCGATCATCTTCGCGCTCCTCGAGTCAGCGGGGCGGCGGCCCGGCGAGCACGGGGGAACCCGGCCGGACCGCCGCCGATCCGGGGTGGCCCGGCCCCGCGGATCCGCGCGCTGGATGCCGATCAGGACCGGGCCGGCTGGGCGGCTGAGCGGCCCGCCCATCTTTGCGTACGCAAAGCGTTGGACTGAGTGTGACCGCAGTAACGACGCGACGTCAAGGCTTTGCGTACGCCTAAACTGGGCCACATGGCGGGCTATCGGGAGATCGCAGCGGACCTCCGCGAGGCGATCGCGGCGGGCGAGTACGCGCCCGGCGCCCAGATCCCGACCGAGCACGCCCTGGCAGAGCGGTACGGCGTGTCACGGGAGACGGTGCGTCGGGCACTGGCCGAACTGCGCGCCGCCGGCGTACTCGAGTCGGCCCGGGCCGCAGGAACGCGAGTCGCGGCGCCACCGGTGCGGCTGGCGCTGGCGCGGTACGCAGCCGTCGCCGACCCCGCCCGCACTCGGGCGAACCTCGGCCCGTGGGAGACCGCCTGCGCCGACCAGGGCATCGACGGGTCGGTGGAAGTCGTATCGGTCGAGGAGGCCATACCTGCACCACCCGGCGTAGCCGCGCGGCTGGCTCTGCCTGCCGGCGCCTCAATGGTGCTGCGCCGCCGTCGCCACTTGATGGACGGCCGTGTCGTCCAGCTGCATGAGTCGTGGATGCCGCGTGACCTGGTGGCGGGCACGGCGCTCGCCGGGCAGGGCAAGGTGGTCGGCGGCGTGTACGCCGCGTTGGCCGCTGCCGGCATGCGGCCGGCGACCGCGAGCGAGGAGCTGTCGGCGCGGCCTGCTGCGTTGGCCGAGCAATCGGACCTGGGCTTGGCGGCGGTGGGCTGGGTGCTTGAGCTGTGGCGCACGACGCGAGACGTCACCGGCCGGCCGCTGGAGGCGTTGCAGGTGGTGTCGGATGCCCGCCGGGTGACGTACGTGTACGACGATCTGCCGATACGGGGCGAGAGGTGACCATCATGGACCGGGTCCAGGCGTTGGAAAAGCTGACCGCGGCCGCTACGGCGGTCGACGAGGCCGAGGCTGAGATGCTGGCGGCTGCCGCGCTGGACACCGTGATGTCCCATCCAGGGCTGCGGTACGCGCCCGTCGACCAACGGGCCACCAGGTGGGTGGCGGCGTGCGACGGCGTGCTGCTCGGGTACCTGTGGTCGGAGCCGGGGCGGCTGCTCGGCGGGTGGACAGCCGCACGGCTGGACGAGTCAGACCGGCTCGGCCCGTTCTCCACTGGTCGGGCCGCCGCAGCGGCGCTCGCCCGGCACTGTGGTGCAGCTCCTGCACACACCGGCCCAACGTAACTGCTAGTGATCTAAAGTTGACATTGAGCCGGGGGGGGGGGGGGGTCCTCGATGAGGGGTTCAGCCCCACCCCCGCCCCCCGCCCCGGCTCAGTCTCCAGATCGGACGACGGGCCGGCCAAGGCGGTGCCGGTCAAGGCGGTGCCGGTCCATGAACCCATCCGCGTACGCGCGTGCCACGGCGCGGCTGCGGGTGCGGGAGATCGCGGCGTGTGCCGCGACGCCAGCCGCGAGCGCGGCGGCGGCGATAATCGGTGTGGACAGTCGTTCGAGCATCATCGGTGATGCGCCTCCGGCAGTGGAGTCCCCGTTTGAAGATCTCACCGTAAGTGGATCGCTACGGCATTGACCTCGGGTGATCGGCCGGGATCCCAGCCAGCAGGACGCGAGGGTCATACGTCTGTCCGACCGGATGATCATCCAGTTAGGTGCCCCTCAGTCATGGTTGACGACTGATCAACGACGAGTACGTCCACGGTCGTTGAACCTACTCGCCAGCCCGGCGGCCGACGCATACACCTCACGGATCGCCTCGGCGTAGCGGGCCGGGGTGTGTTCGGCGCAGCGGGCCGCCGCCGCGGCCGCCTGCCGGCGGGCCGTGTCCGGGTCGAGCAGCAGCCGCAGCACCCCGCCGGCCAGCGCACCCGGCTGCGGCTCGGTGCGCAGTGCGGCGCCGGCAAGCGCGCCGTGCGCGTGCAACGCCCGGTCGACAAGTACCACCGGCACCCCGGCCAGGCCGGCTTCCTGCAGGACCAATGCCTGGGTGTCGGTCTGCGAGGCGAACGCGAACACCTCGGCGGCCCCGTACGCCGCAGCCACCACCTCCGGACCCTGCTGGCCGGTGAGGGTGATCCGGGCAGCCACCCGAGGGTCGATGGTGCGCAGCAGCGCGGCCAGCCAGCGCGGCTCGTACAGGGCACCGACCAGCACCAGCCGGGCGGTCGGGCAGCCGACCAGCACCCGCTCGAACGCGGTGATCAGCAGGTCGATGCCCTTCTCCCGGTTGATCCGACCCACGTAGAGGACCACCCGGTCGCTGGGCGTGATGCCGTGGCCGTACCGGAAGGCGTTGATCTCGTCGGCGGTGGTGCGGCGGGCCGCGACCCCGGTCGGCACCAGGTGCACCCGGTCGGCGGGCACCGGCAGGTGGATTCGGTCCAGCACCGCCCGGGTCGGCACCACCACCGCGTCGGCGCCGCCGAGCAGCAGGGTGTTGGTGGCGTCCATGGCGGCCCGGCGGCGGGCGACGGCGCCGCTGGCCATCGGCCGGTGGTCACGGGCGTGGCCGGCCGGTGCCGCCGCCGGGCGGGGTACGCCGAGCCGGCGGGCGTACAGCCGGACGCCGGCGCTGAGCGCACGGGCCGGCACCCGGTACGCGTCGGCGTACGCGTGCAGGTCGGTGTGGTAGGTCTGGACCAGCGGCAGACCGAGCCGGCGGGCGGTGAGGACGCCGAGCAGCCCGACCGGTCCGGGGGTGTGCACGTGCACCACGTCCGGGGCGTGGGCGGCGATCTCGGCGATGGTGCCGGTGGCGGCGGCGCCGCGCAGCAGCCACGGCGACAACCGCAGGTCGGCGACTCCGCAGGGCAGCGCACGTAGCCGCAGCACGTCCGCCTCGGTCGGCTGGTCCGGGTGCCGGGGCACCACGATCAGGCCGGGATGCCCGGCGGCGGCCGACGCCGCCGCGAGAGTCCGCAGCGAGGTGACCACCCCGTCGCGGCGGGGCAGGTACGTGTCGGTGAAGTGCACTGCTCGCACGTCAGGCACGGTGGGTCACCGGGGCCAACATGATGTAACGGTAGGCCAACAGCGCCGTTAAGTCTGCTCGTCCGATCAGCCGACGGCCAAGATCGTGAACTCGCTGGCGACGTAGACTCGCGGGCATGACAGGACTCGCGGCATGGCAGCGGTGAGCACCCCGGCACCCGCGCGCCACGATCTGGCCGAGGTGGGGCGGAACGCGGCAACCCTGCGTAGCTTCCTGCACGGGCTGCCCGGCGTCGATGAGGTCGGCGCGCGGCAGCGGGCCGCGACGCTCGGCACCCGGTCGATCAAGACGACGGCCAAGGCGTGGGCGATCGACCTGGCCGTCCGGATGGTCGATCTGACCACCCTCGAAGGCGCCGACACCCCCGGCAAGGTACGCGCGTTGTGCGCCAAGGCCCGCCGCCCCGACCCGACCGACCCGGACTGCCCACCGGTCGCCGCGGTCTGCGTCTACCCGTCGATGGTGCCGACCGCCGCCGAGGCGCTCACCGGCTCCGGCGTGCACCTGGCCAGCGTGGCCACCGCCTTCCCGTCCGGGCAGGCGCCGCTGGAGGTGAAGCTGGCCGACACCCGGGCGGCAGTCGCCGCCGGCGCCGACGAGATCGACATGGTGATCAACCGGGGGGCGTTCCTCGCCGGCCGCTACGAGCAGGTGTACGCCGAGATCGTCGCGGTCAAGCAGGCCTGCGGCGACGCCCATCTCAAGGTCATCCTGGAGACCGGGGAGCTGGCCACCTACGACAACGTGCGCCGCGCCTCCTGGCTGGCGATGCTGGCCGGCGGCGACTTCATCAAGACCTCCACCGGCAAGGTGCCGGTCGCCGCGACCCTGCCCGTCACCCTGATCATGCTGGAGGCGGTACGGGACTTCTACGCCGCCACCGGGCGGCGGATCGGCGTCAAGCCGGCCGGCGGCATCCGCACCACCAAGGACGCGATCAAGTACCTGGTGCTGGTCAACGAGACCGCCGGCGACGAGTGGCTCACCCCCGACCTGTTCCGGTTCGGCGCTTCCACCCTGCTCAACGACCTGCTGATGCAGCGGTCGAAGCTGCACACCGGGGTCTACTCCGGTCCCGACTACGTCACCCTGGACTGATCAGCGTGTTCGACTACGCACCGGCACCCGAGTCCCGCTCGGTCGTCACCATCCGCGACTCGTACGGCCTGTTCATCGACGGCGAGTTCGTCGACCCGACCGACGGCGGGGCCCGCAAGACCGTCAACCCGGCCACCGAGGAGGTCCTCGCCGAGGTCGCCGAGGCCGGCCCCGGCGACGTCGACCGGGCGGTGGCCGCCGCGCGTACGGCGTACCAGCGGGTCTGGGGTCCGATGCCCGGCCGCGACCGGGCCAAGTACCTGTTCCGGATCGCCCGGGCGCTCGCCGAACGCAGCCGCTGAGCTGGATGGACCGGCCCTCCTGGTGGCTGGTCCAGCTCGGCCGGCGGCGGCTGCTTGGGAGGGCGCCGCCGCCGGCCGGGTAACCCCGGTCTTCCCCGGCCGGCCGGGACCTGGAGTGGTCCCCACGGGCCGACTCCAGCGGTCGCTACGACCGGCCGGCCGGGGAGCACTTCGTGCGCTGCGCCTGCTGCTCGGCGTGGCCCTCGTGCTGGGCGCGCTGGTCGGCCTGGTCGCGGTCGGCGGCGCCGAGCTGCTGACGCGCGGGCTGGTCGACCCGGCCGCCCTGGCCGCCGCCGGCGCCCTGGTGCTGTTCGCCGCCACCGCCCCGGTCCGCCGGTCTTCCCCACGGCGGTCCGGGCGTCGTCGGGTGCGTGCGCCGTGCCGGGGAGGGCCGGCGCACGCACCCCATCCACAAACGGCAGCGGCCCTCGCCGCGACATCGGCAAGGGCCACCCATCCCAACCATCGACGTGAGAGGTCGACGTGGAACACGAGAGTACCGAAAACCAACCGGACACCGTACCGACCAGGTCCGACATCTGCGGCCAGCCGGCCGTCAACACCGTGGTGGCCACCACCAACGACGACTCCGGCCAGCCGACCCCGATCCGCCCGGGTGTGATCCGGACCGGGGCGTACGCCGGCACCGTCTCGACGTGCGATGCGCACGTCGACCAGGCCACCGCCGGCCTGCGCGCCGCCGGCCTCGTGGTCGATGTGTTCGCGCCGATCATCCCGACGGCGGCGGTGTGCGGCGAGATCTGGCGGGTCGCCGCCGACTCGGTGCTCACCCCCGACGGCGGACCGGAGCACCAGGCGCTGCAGCGGGCGGCGGCGGGCACCGGCCCCGGTCCGGAGACCGCACCGGTCGACCCGACCCCCGACCCCGACCCGGCCGGTGACGCCGGCGGGCACGGGGTGGCGGGCGGCTGGTCCGGCCCGGCCGGCTGCGGCGCCAGGTGCCTCTGCGGGCTGGCCGTGGACGGATTCGACAGCATGGCTCCGGCGCTGGCGCTGCTGGACGAGCACATCGCCGGCGCCACCACCGCCGACTCGCCGGAGGACGTGCCGGTGTCCCCGGCCGCTGACGTCGCCGTCGACGTCGTCCAGCGGTGCGGCCGGCCGGCGGTGGCCGGTGTGGCGACGCAGCCACACCCGCTGCGCTGGACCGGCCCACGGACGTACGCGGGCACCATCTGGGTTTGCGCCGGGCACGAGGACGTGGTGACGGAACAGGCCCGGACCGGCGGGCTGGACACCGGGCTGGTCGGCGCTCCGGAGCGGGTGCGGTGCGGCGAGATCTCCGCCGAGGGAGTTGACCTGGCCGACGTGCCGGCCGGCGCGTGGCCGCGCCTGGCGGTGCTCGCAGCTGCGAACGTCACCGCCGTCGACGCCGGCCGGGCCCCAGACGACGCGATTCCGTCGGTGCGTGCCACCGAGCTGCGGCCGGGGATGTGGGTGGCGACCGGCCGGGACGACGTGCCCGGTGTCGAGGTCCGCGCCGTCGAGGTTGGCGCCGCCGGACTGGTCGGGGTGCTCCTGGCCGGCCCGGAGTACGCCGAGCACCACGCCGACGACCTGGTGCCGCTGGTCGACGAGGAGACGGTGGCCGCCGCTGCCGAGGCGCTGCGTGTGCGGACCCGCCGTCAGCTGATGCTGGACGGGCTGCGCGCCCTGGTCGCGGCCGCCGAGCGGGACCCGTCGATCCTGCCGGTCGACCGGCTGCAGGTGACCGGCCGCGCCGCCAACCTCGCCGGTCTGCAGGCGTTCGCCGCCGAGCTCGGCTCCGACGTGGTCCCGGTCGGTGAGCGCCTGGTCGCCGAGCTGCTGACCGGCGGCGGTCCGGCCGATGACCTCGGCGGGTCGTCCGCGCCGCTGTCGATCGAGATGTACGTCTACAACGACGCCGACCCCGCCGACCAGCCGGCCCCGCCTGCGCGGGGAACCGCCGCCGTGGTGGTGCCGGCACAGCCGACCGGGGGTGACCTGTGACCGCCAAGATCGGACCGTACAACAGCGAGGACGAGGCGTTGGCCGCGCCACTGCCCCGGCAACTGGCCGAACTGCACACCACCGGCCGCATCCGGCCCGGTGACGGCACGGCCGAGGGCACGCGCCGGGCAGCCCTGATCGCCGCCGCCGTCGACGCCGGCGTCGAGCTGGGCGACCTGGACCACCGGGTGCTCGCCTGGCTGGCCAGCTGGGAGACCGCGACCGTGCAGGTCGTGATCGGCCTCCTGGCGCGGGCGCACGCCGCCGGCCGGGCCGCCGGCCCGGCACCGCTGGCGCAGGACCCGCCACGCCCCCCGGCCACCCCGGCACCGGGCCAGCCGGCCGACGTCACCGCCGCGCTGCTGGCCGAGGCAACCGACCCGTGCGAGGCCGCCGCCGTCGAACTGCTGGCCGGCGCCGGCCTGCTCGACCACCCGGCCGTGACCCGACGCATCACCTCACCCGGCGTCGTCGGATGGAACGCCCTGCACCTGGCCGCACTGGATGACGCCCTGGGCGACGACATCACCGACGCCCAGCACCACCTTCTGTCCCTGGCCTGCAGCCTGGGCAGCCGCGGACTGCTCCCGGCCTGCCTCCGCCAAGCCCTGTGGGGCATGTGGGAGACCCCGGACACGGCCGGCCTGGTGCTCGGCGCGATCCGGACCGCCCTGGGCGGTGATCGCCGGTGACCACGGGGATCGCAGCCGCGCTGCCCGAGGCCGGCGGGCTGCTGATCATGGCGCTGATCGTCGCTGGCGGGCACGCGGTGCGGGTGCTGGCCGGTCGGGCACGCCGTGCGGCCGCCGCCCGGCGGGCTGATCGGGCGGCCCGGGTGGCGGCCCGGCAGGCGCGGCGGGCCGCTGCCGACCGGGCGTGGCACGACCGCCTGGCCGCGCTGCTCGACGAGCACCAGCCGGCGGGAGGTGCGCGCCGATGAAGGTGTTCGCCTCGCATTTCTGGGCCGGGTCCGGATGGTGGACGGCGCCGATCCACCCGCTGTGGCTGGCGGCCGCGCTGCTGCTGTTCGCGGGCGCGCTCCGGGCCGCCGTGGTGGTGCGCCGCCGGCGGACCCGCCGCCTGAACGAGCACTGGGCGTCCGTGACCGCCGCCCTCGCCGTCCGGCCGCGCCATCACGACCTGTCGACCTGGGCGGTCGTCGCGATCACCGTGGCGGTGTCGGTACCGGTCAGCGCGGTGATCGGCGCGGTGGTGGCGCTGATCGCGGTCACCGTGGCCGGTGCGGGCCGGGGCGACCCCTGGGCCCGTGCCGCCCGCGTGGCGGGCCTGACCCGCGACGTCCGCGACGCCCTGGACCTCGCCCGCCCCAGCACCACCGCCCACGACCAGACCGAGCAGAGAGGACAGCAGCAATGATTCTGCTGATCGTCGCGGCAGCCTGCCTGGTGGTCGCCGCGCTCGCGGCCGCCGTGCGCCGGGGCCTCCTCAGCACCGCCGCCGCCGAGGACCGGCACGAGGGCTGGGACATGCACACCGGGGAGTTGTCGGCGCTGCGCGTCGAGCTGACGCAGGACCTGCCCGCCTCAGCCCTGCCGTGGCCGGAGCCGGTCGACGGCGAACGCTGGCCGGAGCCCGTGACCGGACGTACGGCGCCCGCTGGCGGGGTGTACCGCTCGGCTCCGGTGCCCGTCGTGGACACGGGCCGGCGCCGGGCGGAGCCGCCGGACGACGGCACCGGCCAGTGGGCCGCCGCGAACCCAGCCACAGCAGGCGTCAATCCGTGGTTCGCGCAGCACGTGGCCAGGTCGACGGCCCGGGGCGGGTCGTGGTGACCGCCGGTACGCCCGGGTGGCCGCGCCGTGCGGCCACCCGGGCCCCGGCCCCACCGGCGGAGCTCGCCGGCGCGGCCGGCGCACGCGCACAGGTGTGGATCGCGGTCGCCCGTGCCGGTGTCACCGCCCACAAGATCCGGCCGACGACCGACGACAAGCAGCGCCGGACGGTGTGCGGCCGGTTCGTCAGCTCCGCCGAGCGGGAGCAGGGCCAGGTGCTCGCGGCCGCCGTGGTCGCCGAGCGCTACCGCGCGGCCTGGTGCCCGCACTGCTGGCCATCACCCCAGACACAGACAGAGGTGAGCCGATGACGGCCAACCTGCCGGTGTACGGCGTGCGGGAGATCCCGGACGGCCTGGCCACGGTGACGATGCTGCGCCGGATGCGCCGCAAGCCCGCACCCGACCAGGCCCCGGCCGGCATCCTCCGCTACAGCCGCGGCAAGGACACCACGCACCTGTTCACGGTCGCCGACACCGTGGCGATGCGGCCGCTGACCGCCCGGCAGCGGGCGGCGGCCGAGGCCAGCCGCGTCTACCCCCGGCACTGCGAGGTGTGCGGGTGGGACGCCGGCGGGCCGCTGCCGTCGAACGGCCGTGGCGCGCACCGGTGCCCGGCCTGCGACGCCGAGGACCGCTACGACCAAGTCCGCGCCTGGCGCGCCCAGCAGCGGTCCGAGGCCTCCGCCTGGGCCGCCGAGGCACTCGCTGACCCGACCGCCATGGTGGTGGCGACCCGGTCGATCGACCTGGCCCCCGCCGGGCCGGGGCAGACGGTGAAGCGGACCGCCGTCGCCGAACTCGTCGTCGTGTCGCTCGCCGATCCGGCGGTGGACCGGCTGCACATCACGTTGATCCCGGACCGGCGGCCGAAACGCAAGCGGGACCTGCCGGCCGGCGGCCGGCTCGTCGAGGCCGCCGCGCCGGGCGTGGCGGCCTGGGTGACCGGTCGGCGGGTCGTGGCCTGGTCGGAGTGGGAGGTCTCCGCCCTGGACTGGGACCTGCGGGACGCCGGAGTCCAGCCACCCCGGCCGGGGACGCGGCTGATCTACCTGCCGCGTCTGCGGGCGATGAGCCACCAGTACAGCCAGTGGTGCGGACACATCGGGTCGGCCGGCGTGGTCGACCAGTCGCGGCCGCCGGGCGGCCCGGTGGAGGAAGTCGACTGGATCGTCGACACGCTGCGCCGGATGGCCGCCTCACCGGTTCGGGGAGTCAGCCAGTGACCGGGCAGACCCAGCCGGCGCTGTGGCGGGTGCCGCCGGAGACCCGGACGGCGCTCGAGTCACCGGAGTTGCTGGTCGACCTGGCGGCCGCGATCGAGTCGGCGGACGCCGCAGCAGCGGGTGAGAGCCGCTGGTCGCGGGCGGTCGCCGCCGCTGGTCGGGTCCGCGATGTGCTGCGGGCCCGGATGGTGCCGGAGGCCGCGCCCCGGTCCTGCCAGTCGCCGGCCCTGCTGCGCGTCGCGGAGGAACGGCTCCGGCAGATCGAACGCAAGCGGTACGACGCCGTCCACGATGACCAGCGCACGTCCGGCCAGCTGTGGCAGATGGCGTGCTGGTGGGCCGATCCGGAGTCGACCTGGCTCGACTGGCCGTACGTCGATGGCTATCCGGAGCACGGTGACCGCGTCGCCGACCTCGTGCGTGCCGCCGCCCTGCTGACGGCCGAGGCGGACCGGATGCTGCGGCTCAGAGCCCAGGGACTGGCGTGACCGCGCGCCCGCCGGCCCGGCCGGACCTGCCTCCGGTGCTGTGCCTGGACTGCGCGACGCCGCTCACCGACCCCAAAGCGCGGGCGCGTCGGGTCGGATCGCTGTGCTGGCGGCGCCGGCGGGCCGAGGCCCGCCGCCAGGAACAGGCGGCGGCCGCCTCGGTGCTCCCCGACCCGGTGCGGGTGCGTGGCGGCCGCGACGCCGGCCACGACGGACCAACGCTCGTCGACCCGGCCGGCGTCATCGAGGAGGCATCCCGGTGACCCGCCGCACCCCGGCCCGGTCGCGGGTACCGCCGCACCTCCACCAGGCCACACGAGATCTGCCGGCGGACCACCGTGGCCGCCGGGTCTGTGTCGTGTGCGGGCTGCTCGGCGAGCCGGGCGACGCGCACCACCCGATCACCCTGCCAACCACCCCGGTGTCCCCGGTCCTCGCCGCCGCTGCGGCGGCTCGGGACGCCGCGATCTTGGGAGAACGAGATGCCGATTGAGGATGACGAGTTCGAGACGGCGTACCGGGCCGCGATGGCTGCCCGGCCGGGTCAGGCCGTCTACCCGGACGACGTCCGCAGGTCACTCGGCCAGGCCCGGCGGCCCGCCCTCCGGACGCCGGCACCGGTCCGGCCCGCCCCCGTCAAGCCGGTGGCCCGGCCGGCCGTCGCCGAACCGGCGCCAGCGTCGCCGGCGGCCGCCGTGGCGTCGACGGGCGTCGAGCGCGCGGGTTGGCTCGGCCGGCGCTGGCGGTGGCACGCCACGGTGATCACTCCGTCCGGCGACGAGCACACCGTCACCGGCCACGCGTGGCGCTGGGCGACGGCGTGTGACCGCGCTGCCCGGGTCGCGCAGATCCTGCTGACGCAGGTGACCGATGGGTGACCCGACCAAGCCCGCGCGACAGGAGCTGGGGACTGAGGTCTGGGTGCACAGCACGTGGGACCACCTCATCAGGGTCCGCGACCACCTAGGGCTGATCGGCCTCCTCGTCGTGCCGACCACCAAGGCTGGCAAGCCAGCACCGGTCGATCCGCAGCTCATCAGCAAGGGCCGGTACTCCTGGCACGGCCGCTACCACCTGACCGGAGGCGGCGGTGCGTAACCGCGACCTCCGGCGTGTGCAGCAGGACTTGGCCGCCCGGCGGGCCCGGACACCGGCCGAGGCCGCCGAGCGTGCCCACCGTGGTGCCGCGCTGGTGCGGCGGGCGCTCGCCGGCGAACCGGTCCCGGACCCACCGCAGGCGACCGCCGGGCCTCGGCCGGCCCGGCCGCCGGTGCTGGACGAACTGGTGTCCTGCGCGGGCTGCTACCGGCCGCACGTCGGCGAGCCGGGCTCGCTGTGCGAGGCCTGCGCCGGCGCGCAGCCGGTGCGACTGGACGACATCGAGACGGGAGTGGGCTGAGTGACGAGTCAGCAGGATGTGGAGGCGGCGGTCCGGGCCGAGCTCGGCCGCCTCGCCTGCGACGCCGTTCAGGCGCTCCGCCGGGTCGGCGTGCCGGTGCCGGTGATGCCCGGCACGGCGGCCGCCGCCAACGAGGTGGAGGCGCTGCGCGCGCAGGTCGCCCGCCTGACTGAGCAGCGGACCGCCCTTATCCGGCTATGCCAGCAGATCCTCGACAGGTGCGGCGGGCAACTTGGCGGGCCGTTCCTGCTGCTCGCCGTGGCCGAGGGCTGGCGGCGGCAACTGGCCGAGGCGTCTGCCGACGACCCGCCGCCCGACTGAGTCCATCGCCCTTGCCCAGCTGCTGTTCTCCGTGGCCCGGCCTGCCGAAACGGCGGGCCGGGCCGCATCGCATCCACAGGAATCCATAGACGTTGATGATCATCTACGGGGGGCGGTAATGCCCTACTGGCTCGAAGACGACGCCTTCCCGAACTGGCCGGTGTGGGATGTGCTCAGCGCAGGGAACGTCGACATGGCGGACCGGCTGCAGTCCGCGTACGTCCGATGCAAGAGCACGACCGCCGGCGTGCTCGCGGACGGCTACCTCACCGAGCAGGCCGCGTTGACTCAGTGCCGGGGCCGGCCCAAGGTCCTGGCGCTGCTGGCGACGGCGGTGCTGGACCGGCCGCCCTTGCTCCACCGGCGTGGTGATGAGTGCGAGTGCCTCGGCGACGGCGTGTGGATCGACGGCTACGCCTACCGCGTCCATGCGTTCTCAAAGCGGAACCCGTCGCGCAAGGAGTACAACCGCAACCGCGCGCAGAAGGCTGATTTGCGCGACAGCAGGCTGAAGGCACTGGTGTACGGCCGCGACGGCGGCTGCTGCCGCTTCTGCCACAGCGGGCCACTTAACCCCAAGAGCGGCCGCGCGAAGGACGCACGCAAGCGTCTGCAGTACGACCACGTCGACCCAGACGCGCCGGCCGGCCCCGAGGGACGCAACCTCGTCGTGGCGTGTGGCCGGTGCAACGAGTCCAAGGGGCACAGGACGCCCGACGAGGCGGACATGGTGCTGCTGCCCCCGCCCACCCCGGAGGAGGCCGCCGCGTGGCACGCGCGCGGCCCCGTCGTGCTCGACCCGCCGCCGGCCAGCGCCATCCCGGCCGCCCCGGCGGATCACCGACCGATCAGCGACCAATCAACGACGAACCACGAACACGAACAAAAACCGACCAGTGATCGCGATGACGAACCGATCACCGGTCCCGACAGTGATGCGAACGACGATCACACGCCACCACTGCACCCAACACCAGCACCGACCAGCGACGGCCCGATGAGGGAACAGCGCCCGGAAGGGTCCGGGCTGGGTCGGGGCGGGCCACCGCGCTCATCAGCACCGCCACCCCCGCCCGCCGCAGCCTGGACCGGCCAGCCAGTGAGGTCCCAGGAGTACCCGGACATCTACCACCGACGCAGCCGCGGACCTGCCAGACCAACCGCACCACCACCAGCCGACCACCCAGCGATCCCCGACCCCGGCCCACCGGACTACCGCTGGCCCGCCGGGTCGGTGCCCACCCGTCCGCCCGGAGAGGAACCCACCGGTGGCTAACCAGACCGACCCGACGCCGGACGCGGTGCGCGGGCAGATCGAGGCGCTGCGGGAGGCCTACTCGTGGCTGGCCCTGCTGGTCGAGCCGGGCCGGGAGCGCCGGCCGGGCCGGCCGGTCGATGACGCCCAGGCGGAGCGGCTGGAGGCGCAGGGCCGGGCGGATCGCGCGTACCGGCAGTGGAACATCTCCCGTGGCCTGTCGGCTCTGCCCCCGTCGCCGGCGGCCGCCTCGGTCACGGTGGTCGACGCGCAGGCCTCCGTACGCCGGCGGGTGCTGGACATCGCGCACCGGGTGGCCGCCTGGCAGCACGCCAGCTGGGTCGGCGGGCCCGACGTCGACCAGGTGCTGTCCTGGCTCGACGAGGCCGGGCCGGGCCGGCCGGCGGTCGTCGACGAGCTACGCGACCGCCGACGACTCAGCTGGCTCGTCGACGAGCTGGCGACCGCCGTCGCGTCCGCCCGGCAGGCGGCCGGGGTGGTGGCAGAGCCGGTGCGGCCGGTGGCGTGGCGCTGCCCGGCCTGCGGGTCGCCGTCGCTGCAGCTGGCCCACCCGGGCGCGGACAAGTCGCTGTGGACCATCTCGTGTGTCCGACGGGCCTGCCGGTGCGCGGGTGCCGGGTGCGGGTGTCTGCGGCGGGACCGCCGTCAGGGCCTCGCCCACGTCTGGACTCGGGCGGAGCTGCCAACGCTGGCGCAGGCGGTGGCGATCGCGGACCGGGTCGCCCGGCAAGGGCGGCCGGTGACCGGTTCGGCGGCGGCCGGGCATGGCGGCTGGTCGGATCGGCGGACCGTACGGTGAGCGGGGTGGTCGTCGACGGGCAGGGCCGGCAGTGGTGGACCACCTCGTACGCCGTGCTGCAGCTGCAGGTGGCCCGCCACTGCCTGGGTGATTGGGTGCGCAGGTCCCGTGCTGCCGGGCATGTCGCCGGTGCCGATCCGGCGGACTGCCCGGCCTGCCCGCCCGACGCGGCCGCGTTCCCTCACGTCGACCCGCCGGCACGCCGTGGCCGGGTGTACGGCTATCAGGCTGAGCAGTTGTTGAACGTCGAGGCACATACCGGACGCGCGGGCCGGCCAGGGCGACGGAGGGCACTTTGACAAGATCGCGTTCCAATCTCATCATTGGTGCAGCGCCAGGAGTCTGCCCACGATCGGGAAGTGCGGCGTGATGGATCCCCGCCCCCGCAAGACCCCCAGCCAGTGGCGTACCGCCCCGTTGCCCCGGGGGTGGCGGACCCGGATCGTCCCGCGGATCCTGCGCCGCGACCGCACGTGCACGTTGCGCACGCATTGCAGGGGCGCACAGTCCACCGAGGTCGACCACATCGGCGACCCGGAGGATCACGGCGACCACAACCTTCGCGGGGTGTGCTCGCGGTGTCACGCGCATCGGACCGGGCAGCAGGGCGCGGCAGCGAGCAACGCGGCGCGGCCGACGAGGCGGCGGCCGGATCGAGGCGCCCATCCTGGCCTGATTGTCACTGACGGTGACGGTAGGGGTGGGGGGTGCCCC
>NZ_JARUBH010000006.1 GCF_029626105.1 Solwaraspora sp. WMMD792 | reverse complement strand
CCTGGCCGCCCGCGACGCCACGATCCTGCAGCTGCGCGGCCAGGTCGAGGACCTGACCGCACAGTTGCACCTTGCCCGCCCATCGCCGGCATAGAGCCGGTGAAAGATAGGAGACCCTCGTGCCACAGACCCCGACCGATCCAGCCGATCCGCTGCAGGCGGCGGCCGGCACCCGCGCCGGCATCGAGGCCGCGCTGACCGGCCGACACCGGTCGACCGTCCAGATCGCCCGGCACCTTGCCTGGTCGCACCTGCCGCCACCGCTGGCCGCCGTATCTGCCCGCATCGGCAGCGCGGTGCTCGACCTCGTCGCGGACCTCCCGGACGGTCCGGAGCTGACCACCGCGATTCGCCGGGCGGTCGAGGCGAAGGACTGCCTTGTCCGCGCGGCCGTCGACGCGACCGACGAGGAGCGATGACCATGGCCAGTCCTGTCACCACCCAGTCCCGCCACCCGTGGCGGGCCACCCTCCGGACGGCCGTCGCCGCGGCGATCGCCGCGCTGCCGCTGATCCCGCTCGCCGCGACCGAGGCCGGAATCGACACCGTGCCGGCCGTCGCCGGCGTCGTCGCGGTCACCGGCGCCATCACCCGAGTCATGGCCATCCCCGGCGTCGACGCCTGGATGCGGCGGTACGCGCCGTGGCTGGCGTCCGCACCCCGACACGAGGTCCCGCCTGGACGCTGACCTCCGTACACAGCAGCGGCCCCGCACCGAGTCCGGTGCGGGGCCGCTCCGCCATGTCTCAGAAGTCTGGACAGATGTACTGCCGCACCACAGCCAGGATCTGGGTGGCGGTCTCCTCCCCGAACCCGTCCGGATACCCCGGCGCCGAAAATCGCAAGTTCGTGAGCTGGACGAGCTTTGCCTCGTCTGCCTCGCCGTTGCCGATTGACTGGCACTGGCTCCGGCCACGGTCGATGATCGTCTTCTCGTCCTTGTCTCCGACGATGTCCGGGTTGATGTCCTTCAGCGCGCTGATGTAGGCAGCCCAATCTTCAGGCGATGGGGTAGGCGGGATCCCGGCGGCCGCAGCGGCGGAGGCAAGGCTGTCGTCCGCCGGTGCCGACGTCGGGGCCGGCGTGGCCGCGTCCTCGTCAGAGCCGGCACCGCAGCCCAGAGCGGTGACGGCGGCCGCCACGATCGCGGCCACCAACATTCTGTTACGCACGTCGTCTCCTCGGTTCTCGTGGGGCCCCGCCGTCGCCGGCCGGGGCGGGGCCGTCGGGGTACGGGCGGGCGCGATCACGGTGCCAGCGGCGGCCGCAGCACGCCATCGGACCGTCGGGCAGGCGACACCCACCGTTACGGGGATGAGACTCGGGTGCACCGCCGCATGCTCGTGGCTAGGCCCACTCCACCACGACACGCCAGCGCGCCGGCCACCACGGCTCACCGGTCTGGGCGCGCAGCCACACCCCCGGCGCGGCGGCGGTCACGTCCAGGCAGAGCAGCTGCCCGCTCCGACCGTAGACCCGGACGACGATCACGGCCGTGACGGCACGGTGCACCGCCATGGCCTTGAGAGCAGGGTGGTCCGGCGTGGCCACCGCCACGACAGCAGCGGATGGTCGGCCACGCCGGCATCGTCCAGCTCATCCCGTCGGTCCGCGCGCCACTGCACCGCGCGGATCAGGTCGGGGCACCCCTCGGGCTCGCACTCCGGGCATCGTGGCCAGACCGGTGGTGGCGGGCCGTGGTGGATGGCCAGTATTCGCGCCGCCGTGGCGTCGTCCATCGGCCCGGTCATATGGATCGCCGCACCAGGCGGTACTTGGCGATGGCCCGGCGGGTACGGGCCCACACCAGCTGCGGGCAGTCCTCGGTGCCGGGGCAGTCGGTGTGACAGCGGTGGCCGGCGGCGTGTGCGTGCACGGCGCCGGCCGCCGCGTCGTCGATGTCCTGATCGGTGATCGGCCCGTCGTCCATCGCGGTCACCGCGTTGGACTCCCGTCGATCCAGGTCCACGCCACGAACCGCTCGTGCAGCTCGGCAGGGTCGGTGATACCCGCCTCGCGAGCCGCGACGGTCAGCATCTCGCCGATGTCGACCGACAGCGCGAGCGGTTCGCTGGCGTACGCCTCCGCCAGCTGGACGCGGGCCGGCGAACACGGCCAGGGCGTACCGTCCGGGCACACGACGCAGTCCCACGTCGGCCGGTGCGGGGTGTGTGCCGGCTCGACGGCCGGGGCGGCCGGTCTGGACGTGCCGGTCACGGCAGGATGGTGCGGCCGCCGTTGCCGCCGCGCTGGTCGGCACGGTCGGTGCGGGTCGCAGGCCGGGTGTCGGTCGGCCGGGCGGGCTGGTCGACCCACCGGCGGCGGCCGGGCACCGGACGGACGACGTCGACCACGCCTGCGTCGCGGAGGAACCACTTCCCGATCATCTTCGCGCTCCTCGAGTCAGCGGGGCGGCGGCCCGGCGAGCACGGGGGAACCCGGCCGGACCGCCGCCGATCCGGGGTGGCCCGGCCCCGCGGATCCGCGCGCTGGATGCCGATCAGGACCGGGCCGGCTGGGCGGCTGAGCGGCCCGCCCATCTTTGCGTACGCAAAGCGT
This sequence comes from Solwaraspora sp. WMMD792, assembly GCF_029626105.1. NCBI lineage: Bacteria > Bacillati > Actinomycetota > Actinomycetes > Micromonosporales > Micromonosporaceae > Solwaraspora > Solwaraspora sp. WMMD792. Next base: position 12,913 of record NZ_JARUBH010000006.1, on the reverse strand, counting down.
TGGACTGAGTGTGACCGCAGTAACGACGCGACGTCAAGGCTTTGCGTACGCCTAAACTGGGCCACATGGCGGGCTATCGGGAGATCGCAGCGGACCTCCGCGAGGCGATCGCGGCGGGCGAGTACGCGCCCGGCGCCCAGATCCCGACCGAGCACGCCCTGGCAGAGCGGTACGGCGTGTCACGGGAGACGGTGCGTCGGGCACTGGCCGAACTGCGCGCCGCCGGCGTACTCGAGTCGGCCCGGGCCGCAGGAACGCGAGTCGCGGCGCCACCGGTGCGGCTGGCGCTGGCGCGGTACGCAGCCGTCGCCGACCCCGCCCGCACTCGGGCGAACCTCGGCCCGTGGGAGACCGCCTGCGCCGACCAGGGCATCGACGGGTCGGTGGAAGTCGTATCGGTCGAGGAGGCCATACCTGCACCACCCGGCGTAGCCGCGCGGCTGGCTCTGCCTGCCGGCGCCTCAATGGTGCTGCGCCGCCGTCGCCACTTGATGGACGGCCGTGTCGTCCAGCTGCATGAGTCGTGGATGCCGCGTGACCTGGTGGCGGGCACGGCGCTCGCCGGGCAGGGCAAGGTGGTCGGCGGCGTGTACGCCGCGTTGGCCGCTGCCGGCATGCGGCCGGCGACCGCGAGCGAGGAGCTGTCGGCGCGGCCTGCTGCGTTGGCCGAGCAATCGGACCTGGGCTTGGCGGCGGTGGGCTGGGTGCTTGAGCTGTGGCGCACGACGCGAGACGTCACCGGCCGGCCGCTGGAGGCGTTGCAGGTGGTGTCGGATGCCCGCCGGGTGACGTACGTGTACGACGATCTGCCGATACGGGGCGAGAGGTGACCATCATGGACCGGGTCCAGGCGTTGGAAAAGCTGACCGCGGCCGCTACGGCGGTCGACGAGGCCGAGGCTGAGATGCTGGCGGCTGCCGCGCTGGACACCGTGATGTCCCATCCAGGGCTGCGGTACGCGCCCGTCGACCAACGGGCCACCAGGTGGGTGGCGGCGTGCGACGGCGTGCTGCTCGGGTACCTGTGGTCGGAGCCGGGGCGGCTGCTCGGCGGGTGGACAGCCGCACGGCTGGACGAGTCAGACCGGCTCGGCCCGTTCTCCACTGGTCGGGCCGCCGCAGCGGCGCTCGCCCGGCACTGTGGTGCAGCTCCTGCACACACCGGCCCAACGTAACTGCTAGTGATCTAAAGTTGACATTGAGCCGGGGGGGGGGGGGGTCCTCGATGAGGGGTTCAGCCCCACCCCCGCCCCCCGCCCCGGCTCAGTCTCCAGATCGGACGACGGGCCGGCCAAGGCGGTGCCGGTCAAGGCGGTGCCGGTCCATGAACCCATCCGCGTACGCGCGTGCCACGGCGCGGCTGCGGGTGCGGGAGATCGCGGCGTGTGCCGCGACGCCAGCCGCGAGCGCGGCGGCGGCGATAATCGGTGTGGACAGTCGTTCGAGCATCATCGGTGATGCGCCTCCGGCAGTGGAGTCCCCGTTTGAAGATCTCACCGTAAGTGGATCGCTACGGCATTGACCTCGGGTGATCGGCCGGGATCCCAGCCAGCAGGACGCGAGGGTCATACGTCTGTCCGACCGGATGATCATCCAGTTAGGTGCCCCTCAGTCATGGTTGACGACTGATCAACGACGAGTACGTCCACGGTCGTTGAACCTACTCGCCAGCCCGGCGGCCGACGCATACACCTCACGGATCGCCTCGGCGTAGCGGGCCGGGGTGTGTTCGGCGCAGCGGGCCGCCGCCGCGGCCGCCTGCCGGCGGGCCGTGTCCGGGTCGAGCAGCAGCCGCAGCACCCCGCCGGCCAGCGCACCCGGCTGCGGCTCGGTGCGCAGTGCGGCGCCGGCAAGCGCGCCGTGCGCGTGCAACGCCCGGTCGACAAGTACCACCGGCACCCCGGCCAGGCCGGCTTCCTGCAGGACCAATGCCTGGGTGTCGGTCTGCGAGGCGAACGCGAACACCTCGGCGGCCCCGTACGCCGCAGCCACCACCTCCGGACCCTGCTGGCCGGTGAGGGTGATCCGGGCAGCCACCCGAGGGTCGATGGTGCGCAGCAGCGCGGCCAGCCAGCGCGGCTCGTACAGGGCACCGACCAGCACCAGCCGGGCGGTCGGGCAGCCGACCAGCACCCGCTCGAACGCGGTGATCAGCAGGTCGATGCCCTTCTCCCGGTTGATCCGACCCACGTAGAGGACCACCCGGTCGCTGGGCGTGATGCCGTGGCCGTACCGGAAGGCGTTGATCTCGTCGGCGGTGGTGCGGCGGGCCGCGACCCCGGTCGGCACCAGGTGCACCCGGTCGGCGGGCACCGGCAGGTGGATTCGGTCCAGCACCGCCCGGGTCGGCACCACCACCGCGTCGGCGCCGCCGAGCAGCAGGGTGTTGGTGGCGTCCATGGCGGCCCGGCGGCGGGCGACGGCGCCGCTGGCCATCGGCCGGTGGTCACGGGCGTGGCCGGCCGGTGCCGCCGCCGGGCGGGGTACGCCGAGCCGGCGGGCGTACAGCCGGACGCCGGCGCTGAGCGCACGGGCCGGCACCCGGTACGCGTCGGCGTACGCGTGCAGGTCGGTGTGGTAGGTCTGGACCAGCGGCAGACCGAGCCGGCGGGCGGTGAGGACGCCGAGCAGCCCGACCGGTCCGGGGGTGTGCACGTGCACCACGTCCGGGGCGTGGGCGGCGATCTCGGCGATGGTGCCGGTGGCGGCGGCGCCGCGCAGCAGCCACGGCGACAACCGCAGGTCGGCGACTCCGCAGGGCAGCGCACGTAGCCGCAGCACGTCCGCCTCGGTCGGCTGGTCCGGGTGCCGGGGCACCACGATCAGGCCGGGATGCCCGGCGGCGGCCGACGCCGCCGCGAGAGTCCGCAGCGAGGTGACCACCCCGTCGCGGCGGGGCAGGTACGTGTCGGTGAAGTGCACTGCTCGCACGTCAGGCACGGTGGGTCACCGGGGCCAACATGATGTAACGGTAGGCCAACAGCGCCGTTAAGTCTGCTCGTCCGATCAGCCGACGGCCAAGATCGTGAACTCGCTGGCGACGTAGACTCGCGGGCATGACAGGACTCGCGGCATGGCAGCGGTGAGCACCCCGGCACCCGCGCGCCACGATCTGGCCGAGGTGGGGCGGAACGCGGCAACCCTGCGTAGCTTCCTGCACGGGCTGCCCGGCGTCGATGAGGTCGGCGCGCGGCAGCGGGCCGCGACGCTCGGCACCCGGTCGATCAAGACGACGGCCAAGGCGTGGGCGATCGACCTGGCCGTCCGGATGGTCGATCTGACCACCCTCGAAGGCGCCGACACCCCCGGCAAGGTACGCGCGTTGTGCGCCAAGGCCCGCCGCCCCGACCCGACCGACCCGGACTGCCCACCGGTCGCCGCGGTCTGCGTCTACCCGTCGATGGTGCCGACCGCCGCCGAGGCGCTCACCGGCTCCGGCGTGCACCTGGCCAGCGTGGCCACCGCCTTCCCGTCCGGGCAGGCGCCGCTGGAGGTGAAGCTGGCCGACACCCGGGCGGCAGTCGCCGCCGGCGCCGACGAGATCGACATGGTGATCAACCGGGGGGCGTTCCTCGCCGGCCGCTACGAGCAGGTGTACGCCGAGATCGTCGCGGTCAAGCAGGCCTGCGGCGACGCCCATCTCAAGGTCATCCTGGAGACCGGGGAGCTGGCCACCTACGACAACGTGCGCCGCGCCTCCTGGCTGGCGATGCTGGCCGGCGGCGACTTCATCAAGACCTCCACCGGCAAGGTGCCGGTCGCCGCGACCCTGCCCGTCACCCTGATCATGCTGGAGGCGGTACGGGACTTCTACGCCGCCACCGGGCGGCGGATCGGCGTCAAGCCGGCCGGCGGCATCCGCACCACCAAGGACGCGATCAAGTACCTGGTGCTGGTCAACGAGACCGCCGGCGACGAGTGGCTCACCCCCGACCTGTTCCGGTTCGGCGCTTCCACCCTGCTCAACGACCTGCTGATGCAGCGGTCGAAGCTGCACACCGGGGTCTACTCCGGTCCCGACTACGTCACCCTGGACTGATCAGCGTGTTCGACTACGCACCGGCACCCGAGTCCCGCTCGGTCGTCACCATCCGCGACTCGTACGGCCTGTTCATCGACGGCGAGTTCGTCGACCCGACCGACGGCGGGGCCCGCAAGACCGTCAACCCGGCCACCGAGGAGGTCCTCGCCGAGGTCGCCGAGGCCGGCCCCGGCGACGTCGACCGGGCGGTGGCCGCCGCGCGTACGGCGTACCAGCGGGTCTGGGGTCCGATGCCCGGCCGCGACCGGGCCAAGTACCTGTTCCGGATCGCCCGGGCGCTCGCCGAACGCAGCCGCGAGCTGGCCGTGCTCGAGTCGCTGGACAACGGCAAACCGATCCGCGAGTCCCGTGACGTCGACCTGCCGCTGGCGTCGGCGCACTTCTTCTACTACGCCGGCTGGGCCGACAAGCTGCCGTACGCCGGTTTCGGCCCGGACCCGCGCCCGCTCGGCGTCGCCGGCCAGGTCATCCCGTGGAACTTCCCGCTGCTGATGCTGGCCTGGAAGATCGCCCCGGCGCTGGCCGCCGGCAACACCGTGGTGCTCAAACCGGCCGAGACGACCCCGCTGACCGCGCTGCTGTTCGCCGAGATCTGCCAGCAGGCCGACCTGCCACCCGGTGTGGTCAACATCGTCACCGGCGCCGGCGCCACCGGGCAGGCCGTCGTCGGCCACCCCGACGTCGACAAGGTCGCCTTCACCGGATCCACCGACGTCGGCCGGCAGATCGCCCGTACGGTCGCCGGCAGCCGCAAGAAGCTCACCCTGGAGCTGGGCGGCAAGGCCGCCAACATCGTCTTCGACGACGCCCCGATCGACCAGGCCGTCGAAGGCATCGTCAACGGCATCTTCTTCAACCAGGGCCACGTCTGCTGCGCCGGTTCCCGGCTGCTGGTCCAGGAATCGATCGCCGAGCCGCTACTGGAGTCGTTGAAGCGGCGGATGGCCCGGCTGCGCGTCGACGGCCACCAGGGGCGCTGTCTCACGTTCCGCCCTGGTGGATGGACCGGCCCTCCTGGTGGCTGGTCCAGCTCGGCCGGCGGCGGCTGCTTGGGAGGGCGCCGCCGCCGGCCGGGTAACCCCGGTCTTCCCCGGCCGGCCGGGACCTGGAGTGGTCCCCACGGGCCGACTCCAGCGGTCGCTACGACCGGCCGGCCGGGGAGCACTTCGTGCGCTGCGCCTGCTGCTCGGCGTGGCCCTCGTGCTGGGCGCGCTGGTCGGCCTGGTCGCGGTCGGCGGCGCCGAGCTGCTGACGCGCGGGCTGGTCGACCCGGCCGCCCTGGCCGCCGCCGGCGCCCTGGTGCTGTTCGCCGCCACCGCCCCGGTCCGCCGGTCTTCCCCACGGCGGTCCGGGCGTCGTCGGGTGCGTGCGCCGTGCCGGGGAGGGCCGGCGCACGCACCCCATCCACAAACGGCAGCGGCCCTCGCCGCGACATCGGCAAGGGCCACCCATCCCAACCATCGACGTGAGAGGTCGACGTGGAACACGAGAGTACCGAAAACCAACCGGACACCGTACCGACCAGGTCCGACATCTGCGGCCAGCCGGCCGTCAACACCGTGGTGGCCACCACCAACGACGACTCCGGCCAGCCGACCCCGATCCGCCCGGGTGTGATCCGGACCGGGGCGTACGCCGGCACCGTCTCGACGTGCGATGCGCACGTCGACCAGGCCACCGCCGGCCTGCGCGCCGCCGGCCTCGTGGTCGATGTGTTCGCGCCGATCATCCCGACGGCGGCGGTGTGCGGCGAGATCTGGCGGGTCGCCGCCGACTCGGTGCTCACCCCCGACGGCGGACCGGAGCACCAGGCGCTGCAGCGGGCGGCGGCGGGCACCGGCCCCGGTCCGGAGACCGCACCGGTCGACCCGACCCCCGACCCCGACCCGGCCGGTGACGCCGGCGGGCACGGGGTGGCGGGCGGCTGGTCCGGCCCGGCCGGCTGCGGCGCCAGGTGCCTCTGCGGGCTGGCCGTGGACGGATTCGACAGCATGGCTCCGGCGCTGGCGCTGCTGGACGAGCACATCGCCGGCGCCACCACCGCCGACTCGCCGGAGGACGTGCCGGTGTCCCCGGCCGCTGACGTCGCCGTCGACGTCGTCCAGCGGTGCGGCCGGCCGGCGGTGGCCGGTGTGGCGACGCAGCCACACCCGCTGCGCTGGACCGGCCCACGGACGTACGCGGGCACCATCTGGGTTTGCGCCGGGCACGAGGACGTGGTGACGGAACAGGCCCGGACCGGCGGGCTGGACACCGGGCTGGTCGGCGCTCCGGAGCGGGTGCGGTGCGGCGAGATCTCCGCCGAGGGAGTTGACCTGGCCGACGTGCCGGCCGGCGCGTGGCCGCGCCTGGCGGTGCTCGCAGCTGCGAACGTCACCGCCGTCGACGCCGGCCGGGCCCCAGACGACGCGATTCCGTCGGTGCGTGCCACCGAGCTGCGGCCGGGGATGTGGGTGGCGACCGGCCGGGACGACGTGCCCGGTGTCGAGGTCCGCGCCGTCGAGGTTGGCGCCGCCGGACTGGTCGGGGTGCTCCTGGCCGGCCCGGAGTACGCCGAGCACCACGCCGACGACCTGGTGCCGCTGGTCGACGAGGAGACGGTGGCCGCCGCTGCCGAGGCGCTGCGTGTGCGGACCCGCCGTCAGCTGATGCTGGACGGGCTGCGCGCCCTGGTCGCGGCCGCCGAGCGGGACCCGTCGATCCTGCCGGTCGACCGGCTGCAGGTGACCGGCCGCGCCGCCAACCTCGCCGGTCTGCAGGCGTTCGCCGCCGAGCTCGGCTCCGACGTGGTCCCGGTCGGTGAGCGCCTGGTCGCCGAGCTGCTGACCGGCGGCGGTCCGGCCGATGACCTCGGCGGGTCGTCCGCGCCGCTGTCGATCGAGATGTACGTCTACAACGACGCCGACCCCGCCGACCAGCCGGCCCCGCCTGCGCGGGGAACCGCCGCCGTGGTGGTGCCGGCACAGCCGACCGGGGGTGACCTGTGACCGCCAAGATCGGACCGTACAACAGCGAGGACGAGGCGTTGGCCGCGCCACTGCCCCGGCAACTGGCCGAACTGCACACCACCGGCCGCATCCGGCCCGGTGACGGCACGGCCGAGGGCACGCGCCGGGCAGCCCTGATCGCCGCCGCCGTCGACGCCGGCGTCGAGCTGGGCGACCTGGACCACCGGGTGCTCGCCTGGCTGGCCAGCTGGGAGACCGCGACCGTGCAGGTCGTGATCGGCCTCCTGGCGCGGGCGCACGCCGCCGGCCGGGCCGCCGGCCCGGCACCGCTGGCGCAGGACCCGCCACGCCCCCCGGCCACCCCGGCACCGGGCCAGCCGGCCGACGTCACCGCCGCGCTGCTGGCCGAGGCAACCGACCCGTGCGAGGCCGCCGCCGTCGAACTGCTGGCCGGCGCCGGCCTGCTCGACCACCCGGCCGTGACCCGACGCATCACCTCACCCGGCGTCGTCGGATGGAACGCCCTGCACCTGGCCGCACTGGATGACGCCCTGGGCGACGACATCACCGACGCCCAGCACCACCTTCTGTCCCTGGCCTGCAGCCTGGGCAGCCGCGGACTGCTCCCGGCCTGCCTCCGCCAAGCCCTGTGGGGCATGTGGGAGACCCCGGACACGGCCGGCCTGGTGCTCGGCGCGATCCGGACCGCCCTGGGCGGTGATCGCCGGTGACCACGGGGATCGCAGCCGCGCTGCCCGAGGCCGGCGGGCTGCTGATCATGGCGCTGATCGTCGCTGGCGGGCACGCGGTGCGGGTGCTGGCCGGTCGGGCACGCCGTGCGGCCGCCGCCCGGCGGGCTGATCGGGCGGCCCGGGTGGCGGCCCGGCAGGCGCGGCGGGCCGCTGCCGACCGGGCGTGGCACGACCGCCTGGCCGCGCTGCTCGACGAGCACCAGCCGGCGGGAGGTGCGCGCCGATGAAGGTGTTCGCCTCGCATTTCTGGGCCGGGTCCGGATGGTGGACGGCGCCGATCCACCCGCTGTGGCTGGCGGCCGCGCTGCTGCTGTTCGCGGGCGCGCTCCGGGCCGCCGTGGTGGTGCGCCGCCGGCGGACCCGCCGCCTGAACGAGCACTGGGCGTCCGTGACCGCCGCCCTCGCCGTCCGGCCGCGCCATCACGACCTGTCGACCTGGGCGGTCGTCGCGATCACCGTGGCGGTGTCGGTACCGGTCAGCGCGGTGATCGGCGCGGTGGTGGCGCTGATCGCGGTCACCGTGGCCGGTGCGGGCCGGGGCGACCCCTGGGCCCGTGCCGCCCGCGTGGCGGGCCTGACCCGCGACGTCCGCGACGCCCTGGACCTCGCCCGCCCCAGCACCACCGCCCACGACCAGACCGAGCAGAGAGGACAGCAGCAATGATTCTGCTGATCGTCGCGGCAGCCTGCCTGGTGGTCGCCGCGCTCGCGGCCGCCGTGCGCCGGGGCCTCCTCAGCACCGCCGCCGCCGAGGACCGGCACGAGGGCTGGGACATGCACACCGGGGAGTTGTCGGCGCTGCGCGTCGAGCTGACGCAGGACCTGCCCGCCTCAGCCCTGCCGTGGCCGGAGCCGGTCGACGGCGAACGCTGGCCGGAGCCCGTGACCGGACGTACGGCGCCCGCTGGCGGGGTGTACCGCTCGGCTCCGGTGCCCGTCGTGGACACGGGCCGGCGCCGGGCGGAGCCGCCGGACGACGGCACCGGCCAGTGGGCCGCCGCGAACCCAGCCACAGCAGGCGTCAATCCGTGGTTCGCGCAGCACGTGGCCAGGTCGACGGCCCGGGGCGGGTCGTGGTGACCGCCGGTACGCCCGGGTGGCCGCGCCGTGCGGCCACCCGGGCCCCGGCCCCACCGGCGGAGCTCGCCGGCGCGGCCGGCGCACGCGCACAGGTGTGGATCGCGGTCGCCCGTGCCGGTGTCACCGCCCACAAGATCCGGCCGACGACCGACGACAAGCAGCGCCGGACGGTGTGCGGCCGGTTCGTCAGCTCCGCCGAGCGGGAGCAGGGCCAGGTGCTCGCGGCCGCCGTGGTCGCCGAGCGCTACCGCGCGGCCTGGTGCCCGCACTGCTGGCCATCACCCCAGACACAGACAGAGGTGAGCCGATGACGGCCAACCTGCCGGTGTACGGCGTGCGGGAGATCCCGGACGGCCTGGCCACGGTGACGATGCTGCGCCGGATGCGCCGCAAGCCCGCACCCGACCAGGCCCCGGCCGGCATCCTCCGCTACAGCCGCGGCAAGGACACCACGCACCTGTTCACGGTCGCCGACACCGTGGCGATGCGGCCGCTGACCGCCCGGCAGCGGGCGGCGGCCGAGGCCAGCCGCGTCTACCCCCGGCACTGCGAGGTGTGCGGGTGGGACGCCGGCGGGCCGCTGCCGTCGAACGGCCGTGGCGCGCACCGGTGCCCGGCCTGCGACGCCGAGGACCGCTACGACCAAGTCCGCGCCTGGCGCGCCCAGCAGCGGTCCGAGGCCTCCGCCTGGGCCGCCGAGGCACTCGCTGACCCGACCGCCATGGTGGTGGCGACCCGGTCGATCGACCTGGCCCCCGCCGGGCCGGGGCAGACGGTGAAGCGGACCGCCGTCGCCGAACTCGTCGTCGTGTCGCTCGCCGATCCGGCGGTGGACCGGCTGCACATCACGTTGATCCCGGACCGGCGGCCGAAACGCAAGCGGGACCTGCCGGCCGGCGGCCGGCTCGTCGAGGCCGCCGCGCCGGGCGTGGCGGCCTGGGTGACCGGTCGGCGGGTCGTGGCCTGGTCGGAGTGGGAGGTCTCCGCCCTGGACTGGGACCTGCGGGACGCCGGAGTCCAGCCACCCCGGCCGGGGACGCGGCTGATCTACCTGCCGCGTCTGCGGGCGATGAGCCACCAGTACAGCCAGTGGTGCGGACACATCGGGTCGGCCGGCGTGGTCGACCAGTCGCGGCCGCCGGGCGGCCCGGTGGAGGAAGTCGACTGGATCGTCGACACGCTGCGCCGGATGGCCGCCTCACCGGTTCGGGGAGTCAGCCAGTGACCGGGCAGACCCAGCCGGCGCTGTGGCGGGTGCCGCCGGAGACCCGGACGGCGCTCGAGTCACCGGAGTTGCTGGTCGACCTGGCGGCCGCGATCGAGTCGGCGGACGCCGCAGCAGCGGGTGAGAGCCGCTGGTCGCGGGCGGTCGCCGCCGCTGGTCGGGTCCGCGATGTGCTGCGGGCCCGGATGGTGCCGGAGGCCGCGCCCCGGTCCTGCCAGTCGCCGGCCCTGCTGCGCGTCGCGGAGGAACGGCTCCGGCAGATCGAACGCAAGCGGTACGACGCCGTCCACGATGACCAGCGCACGTCCGGCCAGCTGTGGCAGATGGCGTGCTGGTGGGCCGATCCGGAGTCGACCTGGCTCGACTGGCCGTACGTCGATGGCTATCCGGAGCACGGTGACCGCGTCGCCGACCTCGTGCGTGCCGCCGCCCTGCTGACGGCCGAGGCGGACCGGATGCTGCGGCTCAGAGCCCAGGGACTGGCGTGACCGCGCGCCCGCCGGCCCGGCCGGACCTGCCTCCGGTGCTGTGCCTGGACTGCGCGACGCCGCTCACCGACCCCAAAGCGCGGGCGCGTCGGGTCGGATCGCTGTGCTGGCGGCGCCGGCGGGCCGAGGCCCGCCGCCAGGAACAGGCGGCGGCCGCCTCGGTGCTCCCCGACCCGGTGCGGGTGCGTGGCGGCCGCGACGCCGGCCACGACGGACCAACGCTCGTCGACCCGGCCGGCGTCATCGAGGAGGCATCCCGGTGACCCGCCGCACCCCGGCCCGGTCGCGGGTACCGCCGCACCTCCACCAGGCCACACGAGATCTGCCGGCGGACCACCGTGGCCGCCGGGTCTGTGTCGTGTGCGGGCTGCTCGGCGAGCCGGGCGACGCGCACCACCCGATCACCCTGCCAACCACCCCGGTGTCCCCGGTCCTCGCCGCCGCTGCGGCGGCTCGGGACGCCGCGATCTTGGGAGAACGAGATGCCGATTGAGGATGACGAGTTCGAGACGGCGTACCGGGCCGCGATGGCTGCCCGGCCGGGTCAGGCCGTCTACCCGGACGACGTCCGCAGGTCACTCGGCCAGGCCCGGCGGCCCGCCCTCCGGACGCCGGCACCGGTCCGGCCCGCCCCCGTCAAGCCGGTGGCCCGGCCGGCCGTCGCCGAACCGGCGCCAGCGTCGCCGGCGGCCGCCGTGGCGTCGACGGGCGTCGAGCGCGCGGGTTGGCTCGGCCGGCGCTGGCGGTGGCACGCCACGGTGATCACTCCGTCCGGCGACGAGCACACCGTCACCGGCCACGCGTGGCGCTGGGCGACGGCGTGTGACCGCGCTGCCCGGGTCGCGCAGATCCTGCTGACGCAGGTGACCGATGGGTGACCCGACCAAGCCCGCGCGACAGGAGCTGGGGACTGAGGTCTGGGTGCACAGCACGTGGGACCACCTCATCAGGGTCCGCGACCACCTAGGGCTGATCGGCCTCCTCGTCGTGCCGACCACCAAGGCTGGCAAGCCAGCACCGGTCGATCCGCAGCTCATCAGCAAGGGCCGGTACTCCTGGCACGGCCGCTACCACCTGACCGGAGGCGGCGGTGCGTAACCGCGACCTCCGGCGTGTGCAGCAGGACTTGGCCGCCCGGCGGGCCCGGACACCGGCCGAGGCCGCCGAGCGTGCCCACCGTGGTGCCGCGCTGGTGCGGCGGGCGCTCGCCGGCGAACCGGTCCCGGACCCACCGCAGGCGACCGCCGGGCCTCGGCCGGCCCGGCCGCCGGTGCTGGACGAACTGGTGTCCTGCGCGGGCTGCTACCGGCCGCACGTCGGCGAGCCGGGCTCGCTGTGCGAGGCCTGCGCCGGCGCGCAGCCGGTGCGACTGGACGACATCGAGACGGGAGTGGGCTGAGTGACGAGTCAGCAGGATGTGGAGGCGGCGGTCCGGGCCGAGCTCGGCCGCCTCGCCTGCGACGCCGTTCAGGCGCTCCGCCGGGTCGGCGTGCCGGTGCCGGTGATGCCCGGCACGGCGGCCGCCGCCAACGAGGTGGAGGCGCTGCGCGCGCAGGTCGCCCGCCTGACTGAGCAGCGGACCGCCCTTATCCGGCTATGCCAGCAGATCCTCGACAGGTGCGGCGGGCAACTTGGCGGGCCGTTCCTGCTGCTCGCCGTGGCCGAGGGCTGGCGGCGGCAACTGGCCGAGGCGTCTGCCGACGACCCGCCGCCCGACTGAGTCCATCGCCCTTGCCCAGCTGCTGTTCTCCGTGGCCCGGCCTGCCGAAACGGCGGGCCGGGCCGCATCGCATCCACAGGAATCCATAGACGTTGATGATCATCTACGGGGGGCGGTAATGCCCTACTGGCTCGAAGACGACGCCTTCCCGAACTGGCCGGTGTGGGATGTGCTCAGCGCAGGGAACGTCGACATGGCGGACCGGCTGCAGTCCGCGTACGTCCGATGCAAGAGCACGACCGCCGGCGTGCTCGCGGACGGCTACCTCACCGAGCAGGCCGCGTTGACTCAGTGCCGGGGCCGGCCCAAGGTCCTGGCGCTGCTGGCGACGGCGGTGCTGGACCGGCCGCCCTTGCTCCACCGGCGTGGTGATGAGTGCGAGTGCCTCGGCGACGGCGTGTGGATCGACGGCTACGCCTACCGCGTCCATGCGTTCTCAAAGCGGAACCCGTCGCGCAAGGAGTACAACCGCAACCGCGCGCAGAAGGCTGATTTGCGCGACAGCAGGCTGAAGGCACTGGTGTACGGCCGCGACGGCGGCTGCTGCCGCTTCTGCCACAGCGGGCCACTTAACCCCAAGAGCGGCCGCGCGAAGGACGCACGCAAGCGTCTGCAGTACGACCACGTCGACCCAGACGCGCCGGCCGGCCCCGAGGGAC
>NZ_JARUBH010000005.1 GCF_029626105.1 Solwaraspora sp. WMMD792 | reverse complement strand
CCGGGACCAGGCCGACTCCCGGACGCCGATCTGGTGGGAGACGACCGACGCGTTCACGGATCATCCGTCCGAGGAGACGATGCGCTACGAGGCCAACGTCGCTCCTGAGGGTCTCACCGTCTTCTATGGTCGGGCGTTGACCAGCTTCGGGTCGGGCTGGGCCGCGTTCACGATCGCCGACGGGCTGCCGCACCACTACCGGGTCGACGGTGACCAGGACGGCGGCAACATCCGGATCCGAGTCTGGGTGGACGGCCTGCTGGCCGCGACCGTCGCCAGCTTCAGCGACACGCTTGCCGGCACGGTAGGGCAGGTCACGGAGTGGGTGCTCAACCCGCGTGAGCGGGAGAACGGCGACGACCTGATGCCGTCGCTGGGGCACGTCGCGATCTGGTCACCGGTCCCGGGCACCTCGGACACCGTGTCAGCTGCCACCGGCCACGCCGGCGAGACCGCCGGGGACCGGTTCGAGCGGCTCTGCGCCGAGGAGTCGGTGCCCGGCTCCTCGCTGATCGGTGACGCCGCGTCGTCGGCGCCGATGGGTCCGCAGCGGCGGTTGTCGGTGCTGGAGTTGCTGCAGGAGTGCGCGGACGCGGACGACGCGATCCTCACCGAGGCGCGCGGCACCCGGGCGCTGGTGATGCGGCTGCGGTCCACCCTGTACAACCAGACGCCGTTGGTGCTGGCGCACGGGTCCGGTCGGCTGGCGTCCCCGTTGACGCCGGTCGACGACGACAAGCTGATCGTCAACGACGTCACCCTGCGGAGCACGGCCGGCGCCGAGACACGCATCGTCCAGGAGACAGGTGCGCTGAACGTGCAGGATCCGACGGACGATCCGGACGGGGTCGGCCGGATGCCGGTCGAGCTGGACCGCAACGTCGCCGACGCGGCCGAGCTGGAGTCGGCGGCGTGGTGGATGCTGTCGGCCGGCACGATCGACGAGACCCGGTTCCCGCAGATCCCGGTGGATCTGACGTCGCTGGCGTGGGACGACACCGCCCGCGACGCGGCCGCCGCCGTCGACGTCGGTGACCTGGTCCAGCTGCAGGGCCTGGACGCGTTCGGGCTGCCGCCGGACCCGGTCGAGCAGATCGTCGAGGGCTACGCGGAGGAGTTCGACCTGTCGTCGCTGCGGATCACGTGGTCGACGAGCCCCGCCGCGCTGTACCGGGTCGGTGTGCTGGCGTCAACGACCCGCACGGGCACCCGCGGATCGGTGACCACCGCCGACGTCGACGCCGGGGTCGACACGGCGCTGCCGGTGGCGAGAGCCGCCGGGAACCGATCGCTGTGGACCGTCCGGCCGCCGGACTACCCGATGGAGGTGCTGGTGTCCGGGGTGCGGTTGACCGCCACCAGCTGCGCCCAGGCCGGTCCCGTCAACCCCAACGGAACGTTCGAGGTTGACGCGTCGGGCTGGTCCGGCACCGGCGGCACCGTCGGCCGGTCGACCGCGCAGGCGCACACCGGGTCGGCGTCGCTGCTGCTGACTCCCGACGGGGTCAGCGCCGAGGCGATCGCCGCCACCGATGTCATCCCGGTGCACGCCCTGGACGGCGCGTACGCGTGGACCTGGTCGGCGTGGGTGCGGTGCGCGTCGACGCGTGTCATCGACATGCAGATCCTGTGGTATGACGACGGCGGCGGTCTGCTGGGCACCACCACGGTGACGGCCGGCGTCATCGCCGACACGTGGACCCAGCTCACCGCGACCTCGTCCCCGCCGGCGTCGGCGGCGCGGGTCTCCGGTCGGGTCCGGTTGACCGGCACCCCGACGTCGGGGGTGCTGACCTACATCGACGACGCCGAACTGTTCGAGCCGGGCCGGCAGACGTTCACCATCGCGGCCACCCCGGTCAACGGCGTGGTCAAGACCATCCTGGCCGGATCACCGGTCCGGCCCGTAGCGCCGTGGAGGCTCGCCCGATGACCATCGCCGACGGCCAGATCGTCACCGGCGACGACCTGGCGACCCTGGTCGACCCGCCGGCCGCCGTCCTGCGGATGTCGTCCGCGCAGGAGATCCTGGCGTCCACTGATACGAGCGTCGAATGGGACGTGGCGGAGCTGGACACGCACGGCGGCTGGGACTCCGGCGAGCCGACCCGATACACGTGCCAGGTCGACGGCTGGTACGAGGTCTCCGGCCACATCATGTGGGAGCCGTACGTCGCCGACCGACGCCTGGCCTGGCTGTGGCTCAACGGCGTGTCGGTCCTCGGCTCGCGGGAAGTCATCTGGCCGGCGACGTCGGACACGGCACTGTCGGTGGCGCACGCGCCGCTGCTGCGCATGGAGACCGGCGACTACGTGGAGGTCCGTGTCCGGCAGGCCACGGCCACCCCGCTCGACGTGCAATCCGGCACCAACCAGGCGGCATCGGCGCTGTATGTCCACTACCGCCGGCCACTGTAGAGAGGAATGACATGGCTCTGCTCATCGTGCTCGCCGCCGCCGCGCTGGTCGGCCTGGTCGGCGGGCTGCTCGCCTACGCAGCAGGCTGGGACGACGACTTCCCGGAGGTGTCCTGAATTGGCCAGATGGACAGACCTCGCCACCTGGCGTGGCCCTACCGTGAACAGCGGCAACGGCACCGGCAAACCCGACGAGCCGGCGGACCGCCTGGACGCGCATCACGGCGTCGTGGTGCACATCGCCGCCGGATACTTCGACGGCACCATCACCTGGCAGCGCAACCCGGCGTCGCGGGTGTCGTCGCACTTCATCGTGGCCAAGGACGGCCGGATCGCACAGATGGTCGACACCGACATCCGGGCATGGACCCAGCGGGCCGGCAACCGCACCTGGCTCAGCATCGAGAACGAAGGCTTCCTGCCGGACCCGCTGACCCCGCCGCAACTGGAGTCGAACGCCCAGCTGTTGGCCCGTGCCCACACCGAGCACGGTGTGCGGCTGCAGATCGCGTCGTCCCCTGACGGCCGCGGTCTCGGCCACCACAGCATGGGCGCCGAGAACGGATACGACTGGGGACACAGCCAATGCCCGGGGCCGGCGATCGTTGCCCAGAAGCCGGCGATCGTGGCCAGGGCGAAGCAAATCGTCGAAGGAGATGACGTGATCAGTGAGGAAGACCTCCGCAGGATCGCTATCGCGGTCAACGGCTGGATTTACCCCAAGGATGGGCCGGCGCTGCACACGGCGGCCCGTGGTGCCGCCGCTGATGCCGCGAGAGCGGTTCGTGACGTCGCAACCCTGCGGGTGGAGGTGCGGGAGGCGCTCGGCCGGGACTGGGTCGACGAGGACGCCATCATCGCCGGGGTGCTGACCGGGCTCGCCGCCCGGCCACCGGAGGAAGCGGCGACCGCCCTGGTCGCGGTCCTCGGCGAGGAGCGCGCCGCCGCGCTCGGCCGGGCGCTGCTCGCCACCAACTGATGGACCCAGGCCTACTCACCGCGCTGGTCGGCGCCGGCGCGGCGGTGCTCGGCGCCGCGGTCGGCGGGCCGGCCGCCGGCGCAATGGTCGGCCGCCGGCTCCGCCAGGCCCAGGCCCAGCACGCCGCCGCCCAGGCGAAGCACCTGCAGGCCGAGACGACCCGGATCAGCCAGGACGTCTACCAGCAGCTGACAAGTGACCTGCGAGACGCGCTGGACCGGGCCCGGAGCCAGATCACCGACCTGCGTGAGGCGTTGCGGCTCACCAGTGCTGAAGAGGAGAGGCTTCGCCAGCGGGTGACCGACCTGGAGTCACGGCTGGCGCAACTGGCGACCGCTGAGGCGGGCCTGGCCGACGAGCTACGCCGGACCCAAGGCGACCGGGACCGGCTTCGTGAGGTCCTGGCCGCCCGCGACGCCACGATCCTGCAGCTGCGCGGCCAGGTCGAGGACCTGACCGCACAGTTGCACCTTGCCCGCCCATCGCCGGCATAGAGCCGGTGAAAGATAGGAGACCCTCGTGCCACAGACCCCGACCGATCCAGCCGATCCGCTGCAGGCGGCGGCCGGCACCCGCGCCGGCATCGAGGCCGCGCTGACCGGCCGACACCGGTCGACCGTCCAGATCGCCCGGCACCTTGCCTGGTCGCACCTGCCGCCACCGCTGGCCGCCGTATCTGCCCGCATCGGCAGCGCGGTGCTCGACCTCGTCGCGGACCTCCCGGACGGTCCGGAGCTGACCACCGCGATTCGCCGGGCGGTCGAGGCGAAGGACTGCCTTGTCCGCGCGGCCGTCGACGCGACCGACGAGGAGCGATGACCATGGCCAGTCCTGTCACCACCCAGTCCCGCCACCCGTGGCGGGCCACCCTCCGGACGGCCGTCGCCGCGGCGATCGCCGCGCTGCCGCTGATCCCGCTCGCCGCGACCGAGGCCGGAATCGACACCGTGCCGGCCGTCGCCGGCGTCGTCGCGGTCACCGGCGCCATCACCCGAGTCATGGCCATCCCCGGCGTCGACGCCTGGATGCGGCGGTACGCGCCGTGGCTGGCGTCCGCACCCCGACACGAGGTCCCGCCTGGACGCTGACCTCCGTACACAGCAGCGGCCCCGCACCGAGTCCGGTGCGGGGCCGCTCCGCCATGTCTCAGAAGTCTGGACAGATGTACTGCCGCACCACAGCCAGGATCTGGGTGGCGGTCTCCTCCCCGAACCCGTCCGGATACCCCGGCGCCGAAAATCGCAAGTTCGTGAGCTGGACGAGCTTTGCCTCGTCTGCCTCGCCGTTGCCGATTGACTGGCACTGGCTCCGGCCACGGTCGATGATCGTCTTCTCGTCCTTGTCTCCGACGATGTCCGGGTTGATGTCCTTCAGCGCGCTGATGTAGGCAGCCCAATCTTCAGGCGATGGGGTAGGCGGGATCCCGGCGGCCGCAGCGGCGGAGGCAAGGCTGTCGTCCGCCGGTGCCGACGTCGGGGCCGGCGTGGCCGCGTCCTCGTCAGAGCCGGCACCGCAGCCCAGAGCGGTGACGGCGGCCGCCACGATCGCGGCCACCAACATTCTGTTACGCACGTCGTCTCCTCGGTTCTCGTGGGGCCCCGCCGTCGCCGGCCGGGGCGGGGCCGTCGGGGTACGGGCGGGCGCGATCACGGTGCCAGCGGCGGCCGCAGCACGCCATCGGACCGTCGGGCAGGCGACACCCACCGTTACGGGGATGAGACTCGGGTGCACCGCCGCATGCTCGTGGCTAGGCCCACTCCACCACGACACGCCAGCGCGCCGGCCACCACGGCTCACCGGTCTGGGCGCGCAGCCACACCCCCGGCGCGGCGGCGGTCACGTCCAGGCAGAGCAGCTGCCCGCTCCGACCGTAGACCCGGACGACGATCACGGCCGTGACGGCACGGTGCACCGCCATGGCCTTGAGAGCAGGGTGGTCCGGCGTGGCCACCGCCACGACAGCAGCGGATGGTCGGCCACGCCGGCATCGTCCAGCTCATCCCGTCGGTCCGCGCGCCACTGCACCGCGCGGATCAGGTCGGGGCACCCCTCGGGCTCGCACTCCGGGCATCGTGGCCAGACCGGTGGTGGCGGGCCGTGGTGGATGGCCAGTATTCGCGCCGCCGTGGCGTCGTCCATCGGCCCGGTCATATGGATCGCCGCACCAGGCGGTACTTGGCGATGGCCCGGCGGGTACGGGCCCACACCAGCTGCGGGCAGTCCTCGGTGCCGGGGCAGTCGGTGTGACAGCGGTGGCCGGCGGCGTGTGCGTGCACGGCGCCGGCCGCCGCGTCGTCGATGTCCTGATCGGTGATCGGCCCGTCGTCCATCGCGGTCACCGCGTTGGACTCCCGTCGATCCAGGTCCACGCCACGAACCGCTCGTGCAGCTCGGCAGGGTCGGTGATACCCGCCTCGCGAGCCGCGACGGTCAGCATCTCGCCGATGTCGACCGACAGCGCGAGCGGTTCGCTGGCGTACGCCTCCGCCAGCTGGACGCGGGCCGGCGAACACGGCCAGGGCGTACCGTCCGGGCACACGACGCAGTCCCACGTCGGCCGGTGCGGGGTGTGTGCCGGCTCGACGGCCGGGGCGGCCGGTCTGGACGTGCCGGTCACGGCAGGATGGTGCGGCCGCCGTTGCCGCCGCGCTGGTCGGCACGGTCGGTGCGGGTCGCAGGCCGGGTGTCGGTCGGCCGGGCGGGCTGGTCGACCCACCGGCGGCGGCCGGGCACCGGACGGACGACGTCGACCACGCCTGCGTCGCGGAGGAACCACTTCCCGATCATCTTCGCGCTCCTCGAGTCAGCGGGGCGGCGGCCCGGCGAGCACGGGGGAACCCGGCCGGACCGCCGCCGATCCGGGGTGGCCCGGCCCCGCGGATCCGCGCGCTGGATGCCGATCAGGACCGGGCCGGCTGGGCGGCTGAGCGGCCCGCCCATCTTTGCGTACGCAAAGCGTTGGACTGAGTGTGACCGCAGTAACGACGCGACGTCAAGGCTTTGCGTACGCCTAAACTGGGCCACATGGCGGGCTATCGGGAGATCGCAGCGGACCTCCGCGAGGCGATCGCGGCGGGCGAGTACGCGCCCGGCGCCCAGATCCCGACCGAGCACGCCCTGGCAGAGCGGTACGGCGTGTCACGGGAGACGGTGCGTCGGGCACTGGCCGAACTGCGCGCCGCCGGCGTACTCGAGTCGGCCCGGGCCGCAGGAACGCGAGTCGCGGCGCCACCGGTGCGGCTGGCGCTGGCGCGGTACGCAGCCGTCGCCGACCCCGCCCGCACTCGGGCGAACCTCGGCCCGTGGGAGACCGCCTGCGCCGACCAGGGCATCGACGGGTCGGTGGAAGTCGTATCGGTCGAGGAGGCCATACCTGCACCACCCGGCGTAGCCGCGCGGCTGGCTCTGCCTGCCGGCGCCTCAATGGTGCTGCGCCGCCGTCGCCACTTGATGGACGGCCGTGTCGTCCAGCTGCATGAGTCGTGGATGCCGCGTGACCTGGTGGCGGGCACGGCGCTCGCCGGGCAGGGCAAGGTGGTCGGCGGCGTGTACGCCGCGTTGGCCGCTGCCGGCATGCGGCCGGCGACCGCGAGCGAGGAGCTGTCGGCGCGGCCTGCTGCGTTGGCCGAGCAATCGGACCTGGGCTTGGCGGCGGTGGGCTGGGTGCTTGAGCTGTGGCGCACGACGCGAGACGTCACCGGCCGGCCGCTGGAGGCGTTGCAGGTGGTGTCGGATGCCCGCCGGGTGACGTACGTGTACGACGATCTGCCGATACGGGGCGAGAGGTGACCATCATGGACCGGGTCCAGGCGTTGGAAAAGCTGACCGCGGCCGCTACGGCGGTCGACGAGGCCGAGGCTGAGATGCTGGCGGCTGCCGCGCTGGACACCGTGATGTCCCATCCAGGGCTGCGGTACGCGCCCGTCGACCAACGGGCCACCAGGTGGGTGGCGGCGTGCGACGGCGTGCTGCTCGGGTACCTGTGGTCGGAGCCGGGGCGGCTGCTCGGCGGGTGGACAGCCGCACGGCTGGACGAGTCAGACCGGCTCGGCCCGTTCTCCACTGGTCGGGCCGCCGCAGCGGCGCTCGCCCGGCACTGTGGTGCAGCTCCTGCACACACCGGCCCAACGTAACTGCTAGTGATCTAAAGTTGACATTGAGCCGGGGGGGGGGTCCTCGATGAGGGGTTCAGCCCCACCCCCGCCCCCCGCCCCGGCTCAGTCTCCAGATCGGACGACGGGCCGGCCAAGGCGGTGCCGGTCAAGGCGGTGCCGGTCCATGAACCCATCCGCGTACGCGCGTGCCACGGCGCGGCTGCGGGTGCGGGAGATCGCGGCGTGTGCCGCGACGCCAGCCGCGAGCGCGGCGGCGGCGATAATCGGTGTGGACAGTCGTTCGAGCATCATCGGTGATGCGCCTCCGGCAGTGGAGTCCCCGTTTGAAGATCTCACCGTAAGTGGATCGCTACGGCATTGACCTCGGGTGATCGGCCGGGATCCCAGCCAGCAGGACGCGAGGGTCATACGTCTGTCCGACCGGATGATCATCCAGTTAGGTGCCCCTCAGTCATGGTTGACGACTGATCAACGACTAGAACGTTACGCACCCGGTAATCTAACCAGATGCCCACCCGCGCAGGTAGCTACGCCCGCCAGTCTGCCGCGAAGCACAAGAGCATCACCGAGCAGACCGAAGAGATCCGGACGGCGGCCGCCGACGAAGGCTGGACCATCGTCGCTGAATACTCCGACGGCGCGAGTGCCAGCCGGTTCGCTCGGAAGGCCCGCGACGGATGGCCGAAGGTCCTCGACGACATCGCCGCTCGGCGGATCGACGTCCTCATTCTCTGGGAGAGCTCACGCGGCGACCGTACGCCGGAGACGTGGTTCGCGTTCCTCAGCTCGTGCCGTGAGTCCGGGGTACGCATCCATGTCGTCACCCACGAGCGGACCTACCGGCTCGAAAACCCCCGCGACTGGCGCACCCTCGCCGAGGACGGCATCGACTCCGCCTACGAGTCGGACAAGACATCGCTGCGGGCACGCCGTGGCCAAGCCGGCGCGGCCGCCGCCGGCCGGCCGACTCCGGGCCGAACGCAGTACGGATACCGGCGCGTCTACGACCCCGACACGGGCAGGCTCGCCGGGCAGGTCGCAGACCCGGACACCGCCCCGATCGTCGCCGACATCGTCGACCAGGTCGCCGCCGGCACCCCAATCTCCACGATCGCCGATCGGCTCAACGCTGCGGCGATCGCGGCCCCGGGCGGCGGCCGGTGGCATCGGGTGCGGGTGCGGGACATCGCGAGCAACCCGGCGTACGTCGGACTCCGCCGGCACCACGGCAGCACCACAGCGGCGGCTTGGCCGCCGATCGTGAGTGAAACGTCGTGGTGGGCTGCACAGCGGATCCTGTCCGACCCGACCCGGCGCACGTCACGGCCGGGCCGGTGGCGGCACCTGCTGTCCTACCTGATGCGCTGCGACCAGTGCGAGGGTCCTCCGTGCGTTGCGCGCGGCCGCTACCGGTGCGAGGGCTGCGGGGCGACCATCGTCCAGCCCGCCACGGACGCGTTCGTGGAGGCGGTGGTGCTGGGTTGGTTGGCCCGGCCGGACGTGCACGAGCGGCTACGGTCGGCGACGGCGATCAGTGATGCCGAGGTGATCGAGGCGGAGGCGGAGGCCGCTCGGCTGCGGGGCGAGCTGGACGGGTGGCGGCGGTCGGCGATCGCCGGCCGGACGTCGCCGGAGAGCTTGGCAGTGATCGAGGCCGGCCTGACTGACCGGATCCGCGCGGCGGAGTCTCGGACCCTGGCGGCGGGTCTGCCGCCGGAGCTGCGTGACCTGCTGGCACCAGGTGAGGATGTGGCTGCCCGGTGGGCTGCGGCGGGGATACCGCCGCAGCGGGTGGTGATCCGGACGGTTGCGGATGTGCGGTTCGCTGCGGGGCGGCGTGGTGGTGCGCGTCGGTTCGATCCGTGGCGGCTGGGTCCGTCGAGGTGGGTCGGCGACGTAGATGGTCGGACGTGGGGCGACTACTGGCGTGAGGCCGGCTTGCCGTCCTGATCGCCGTGGAGCTGTTCGTGCGCGTCGAGTAGCGCGTCGAGGAGTTCCATTCGCGTCTGCGGGTCGATGTCGAGGGCTCGGATGCGGGCGACCCGGTCGCGGAGGCTGGTGTCGGCTGCTGTATCGGGGTGGTCGGCGGCGAGGAGCCGGAGCGCGCGGCTGACGTCGTCGGCTCCGTACCAGCGGGGTAGGTCGGTGGCGGGGTCGAGGTCGACGGCGGCGAGCATGGCGGCCGCCGTCTTGGCGGGTGGTAAGTCTTTGCCGCCGTGGCCGGTGACGATCTGTCTCCAGCGTCCTTCACTGATGCCTGCCCGTGCGGCGGCTTTGCGGCCGGATAGGCCCATTTGGCCGCGCGCCAGTTCGACGTGATGGCCGAACTCGGTGAGCCGGTTGGTCATGCCGGCATCGTACGCACGATTGCGCAATCTTACGCAATCGTGCTCGTGTATGAATGGTCACTGTCAGATAGGCGCTACGCCACGCTGCGCGTTTATCGTGCGTAGCCTTGCGTAGTGCTGCGTAGCGGCGTAGCGTCCTACGCATGACAGCTACGCACCCGACACGCTCACGGGGTCGCCTGCCCCGCGACCACAGCCCGGAGGCCCTCCGGCGGCACCGGGTCGCGTCCGGGCTGTCCCGCCCTGCTCTTGCCAAGGCTGCCGGCATCTCGCCGAGCCACCTGGCCGAGCTGGAGAACAACACCCGCAACGCCGGCCCGCGCACCCTCGTCGCGCTCGCGGAAGCCCTCGGCGTGCCCGCCAGCGACCTGATGCCGCCGGCCCGGTCATGACCGTCGACCTGCGCCAGTTCGTGTCGGCCGCCGTCGCCAGTGCGCCGCAGCCGACCGCCGATCAGCTCGCCCAGATCCGGCTGCTGCTGCCGCCCGTCCTCGGTGAGTCCCGGCCGCTGGCTCGGCCCGCGACCCGCGTCCTCGGTTCGCCGGCCGCCTCGGGCTGGCGGGGCAGGGGCGCGGCATGATCACCATCCACAAGACGGCCACCAGGGGCGCTGTCTCACGTTCCGCCCTGGTGGATGGACCGGCCCTCCTGGTGGCTGGTCCAGCTCGGCCGGCGGCGGCTGCTTGGGAGGGCGCCGCCGCCGGCCGGGTAACCCCGGTCTTCCCCGGCCGGCCGGGACCTGGAGTGGTCCCCACGGGCCGACTCCAGCGGTCGCTACGACCGGCCGGCCGGGGAGCACTTCGTGCGCTGCGCCTGCTGCTCGGCGTGGCCCTCGTGCTGGGCGCGCTGGTCGGCCTGGTCGCGGTCGGCGGCGCCGAGCTGCTGACGCGCGGGCTGGTCGACCCGGCCGCCCTGGCCGCCGCCGGCGCCCTGGTGCTGTTCGCCGCCACCGCCCCGGTCCGCCGGTCTTCCCCACGGCGGTCCGGGCGTCGTCGGGTGCGTGCGCCGTGCCGGGGAGGGCCGGCGCACGCACCCCATCCACAAACGGCAGCGGCCCTCGCCGCGACATCGGCAAGGGCCACCCATCCCAACCATCGACGTGAGAGGTCGACGTGGAACACGAGAGTACCGAAAACCAACCGGACACCGTACCGACCAGGTCCGACATCTGCGGCCAGCCGGCCGTCAACACCGTGGTGGCCACCACCAACGACGACTCCGGCCAGCCGACCCCGATCCGCCCGGGTGTGATCCGGACCGGGGCGTACGCCGGCACCGTCTCGACGTGCGATGCGCACGTCGACCAGGCCACCGCCGGCCTGCGCGCCGCCGGCCTCGTGGTCGATGTGTTCGCGCCGATCATCCCGACGGCGGCGGTGTGCGGCGAGATCTGGCGGGTCGCCGCCGACTCGGTGCTCACCCCCGACGGCGGACCGGAGCACCAGGCGCTGCAGCGGGCGGCGGCGGGCACCGGCCCCGGTCCGGAGACCGCACCGGTCGACCCGACCCCCGACCCCGACCCGGCCGGTGACGCCGGCGGGCACGGGGTGGCGGGCGGCTGGTCCGGCCCGGCCGGCTGCGGCGCCAGGTGCCTCTGCGGGCTGGCCGTGGACGGATTCGACAGCATGGCTCCGGCGCTGGCGCTGCTGGACGAGCACATCGCCGGCGCCACCACCGCCGACTCGCCGGAGGACGTGCCGGTGTCCCCGGCCGCTGACGTCGCCGTCGACGTCGTCCAGCGGTGCGGCCGGCCGGCGGTGGCCGGTGTGGCGACGCA
This sequence comes from Solwaraspora sp. WMMD792, assembly GCF_029626105.1. Lineage (NCBI taxonomy): Bacteria > Bacillati > Actinomycetota > Actinomycetes > Micromonosporales > Micromonosporaceae > Solwaraspora > Solwaraspora sp. WMMD792. Next base: position 8,777 of record NZ_JARUBH010000005.1, on the reverse strand, counting down.
GCCACACCCGCTGCGCTGGACCGGCCCACGGACGTACGCGGGCACCATCTGGGTTTGCGCCGGGCACGAGGACGTGGTGACGGAACAGGCCCGGACCGGCGGGCTGGACACCGGGCTGGTCGGCGCTCCGGAGCGGGTGCGGTGCGGCGAGATCTCCGCCGAGGGAGTTGACCTGGCCGACGTGCCGGCCGGCGCGTGGCCGCGCCTGGCGGTGCTCGCAGCTGCGAACGTCACCGCCGTCGACGCCGGCCGGGCCCCAGACGACGCGATTCCGTCGGTGCGTGCCACCGAGCTGCGGCCGGGGATGTGGGTGGCGACCGGCCGGGACGACGTGCCCGGTGTCGAGGTCCGCGCCGTCGAGGTTGGCGCCGCCGGACTGGTCGGGGTGCTCCTGGCCGGCCCGGAGTACGCCGAGCACCACGCCGACGACCTGGTGCCGCTGGTCGACGAGGAGACGGTGGCCGCCGCTGCCGAGGCGCTGCGTGTGCGGACCCGCCGTCAGCTGATGCTGGACGGGCTGCGCGCCCTGGTCGCGGCCGCCGAGCGGGACCCGTCGATCCTGCCGGTCGACCGGCTGCAGGTGACCGGCCGCGCCGCCAACCTCGCCGGTCTGCAGGCGTTCGCCGCCGAGCTCGGCTCCGACGTGGTCCCGGTCGGTGAGCGCCTGGTCGCCGAGCTGCTGACCGGCGGCGGTCCGGCCGATGACCTCGGCGGGTCGTCCGCGCCGCTGTCGATCGAGATGTACGTCTACAACGACGCCGACCCCGCCGACCAGCCGGCCCCGCCTGCGCGGGGAACCGCCGCCGTGGTGGTGCCGGCACAGCCGACCGGGGGTGACCTGTGACCGCCAAGATCGGACCGTACAACAGCGAGGACGAGGCGTTGGCCGCGCCACTGCCCCGGCAACTGGCCGAACTGCACACCACCGGCCGCATCCGGCCCGGTGACGGCACGGCCGAGGGCACGCGCCGGGCAGCCCTGATCGCCGCCGCCGTCGACGCCGGCGTCGAGCTGGGCGACCTGGACCACCGGGTGCTCGCCTGGCTGGCCAGCTGGGAGACCGCGACCGTGCAGGTCGTGATCGGCCTCCTGGCGCGGGCGCACGCCGCCGGCCGGGCCGCCGGCCCGGCACCGCTGGCGCAGGACCCGCCACGCCCCCCGGCCACCCCGGCACCGGGCCAGCCGGCCGACGTCACCGCCGCGCTGCTGGCCGAGGCAACCGACCCGTGCGAGGCCGCCGCCGTCGAACTGCTGGCCGGCGCCGGCCTGCTCGACCACCCGGCCGTGACCCGACGCATCACCTCACCCGGCGTCGTCGGATGGAACGCCCTGCACCTGGCCGCACTGGATGACGCCCTGGGCGACGACATCACCGACGCCCAGCACCACCTTCTGTCCCTGGCCTGCAGCCTGGGCAGCCGCGGACTGCTCCCGGCCTGCCTCCGCCAAGCCCTGTGGGGCATGTGGGAGACCCCGGACACGGCCGGCCTGGTGCTCGGCGCGATCCGGACCGCCCTGGGCGGTGATCGCCGGTGACCACGGGGATCGCAGCCGCGCTGCCCGAGGCCGGCGGGCTGCTGATCATGGCGCTGATCGTCGCTGGCGGGCACGCGGTGCGGGTGCTGGCCGGTCGGGCACGCCGTGCGGCCGCCGCCCGGCGGGCTGATCGGGCGGCCCGGGTGGCGGCCCGGCAGGCGCGGCGGGCCGCTGCCGACCGGGCGTGGCACGACCGCCTGGCCGCGCTGCTCGACGAGCACCAGCCGGCGGGAGGTGCGCGCCGATGAAGGTGTTCGCCTCGCATTTCTGGGCCGGGTCCGGATGGTGGACGGCGCCGATCCACCCGCTGTGGCTGGCGGCCGCGCTGCTGCTGTTCGCGGGCGCGCTCCGGGCCGCCGTGGTGGTGCGCCGCCGGCGGACCCGCCGCCTGAACGAGCACTGGGCGTCCGTGACCGCCGCCCTCGCCGTCCGGCCGCGCCATCACGACCTGTCGACCTGGGCGGTCGTCGCGATCACCGTGGCGGTGTCGGTACCGGTCAGCGCGGTGATCGGCGCGGTGGTGGCGCTGATCGCGGTCACCGTGGCCGGTGCGGGCCGGGGCGACCCCTGGGCCCGTGCCGCCCGCGTGGCGGGCCTGACCCGCGACGTCCGCGACGCCCTGGACCTCGCCCGCCCCAGCACCACCGCCCACGACCAGACCGAGCAGAGAGGACAGCAGCAATGATTCTGCTGATCGTCGCGGCAGCCTGCCTGGTGGTCGCCGCGCTCGCGGCCGCCGTGCGCCGGGGCCTCCTCAGCACCGCCGCCGCCGAGGACCGGCACGAGGGCTGGGACATGCACACCGGGGAGTTGTCGGCGCTGCGCGTCGAGCTGACGCAGGACCTGCCCGCCTCAGCCCTGCCGTGGCCGGAGCCGGTCGACGGCGAACGCTGGCCGGAGCCCGTGACCGGACGTACGGCGCCCGCTGGCGGGGTGTACCGCTCGGCTCCGGTGCCCGTCGTGGACACGGGCCGGCGCCGGGCGGAGCCGCCGGACGACGGCACCGGCCAGTGGGCCGCCGCGAACCCAGCCACAGCAGGCGTCAATCCGTGGTTCGCGCAGCACGTGGCCAGGTCGACGGCCCGGGGCGGGTCGTGGTGACCGCCGGTACGCCCGGGTGGCCGCGCCGTGCGGCCACCCGGGCCCCGGCCCCACCGGCGGAGCTCGCCGGCGCGGCCGGCGCACGCGCACAGGTGTGGATCGCGGTCGCCCGTGCCGGTGTCACCGCCCACAAGATCCGGCCGACGACCGACGACAAGCAGCGCCGGACGGTGTGCGGCCGGTTCGTCAGCTCCGCCGAGCGGGAGCAGGGCCAGGTGCTCGCGGCCGCCGTGGTCGCCGAGCGCTACCGCGCGGCCTGGTGCCCGCACTGCTGGCCATCACCCCAGACACAGACAGAGGTGAGCCGATGACGGCCAACCTGCCGGTGTACGGCGTGCGGGAGATCCCGGACGGCCTGGCCACGGTGACGATGCTGCGCCGGATGCGCCGCAAGCCCGCACCCGACCAGGCCCCGGCCGGCATCCTCCGCTACAGCCGCGGCAAGGACACCACGCACCTGTTCACGGTCGCCGACACCGTGGCGATGCGGCCGCTGACCGCCCGGCAGCGGGCGGCGGCCGAGGCCAGCCGCGTCTACCCCCGGCACTGCGAGGTGTGCGGGTGGGACGCCGGCGGGCCGCTGCCGTCGAACGGCCGTGGCGCGCACCGGTGCCCGGCCTGCGACGCCGAGGACCGCTACGACCAAGTCCGCGCCTGGCGCGCCCAGCAGCGGTCCGAGGCCTCCGCCTGGGCCGCCGAGGCACTCGCTGACCCGACCGCCATGGTGGTGGCGACCCGGTCGATCGACCTGGCCCCCGCCGGGCCGGGGCAGACGGTGAAGCGGACCGCCGTCGCCGAACTCGTCGTCGTGTCGCTCGCCGATCCGGCGGTGGACCGGCTGCACATCACGTTGATCCCGGACCGGCGGCCGAAACGCAAGCGGGACCTGCCGGCCGGCGGCCGGCTCGTCGAGGCCGCCGCGCCGGGCGTGGCGGCCTGGGTGACCGGTCGGCGGGTCGTGGCCTGGTCGGAGTGGGAGGTCTCCGCCCTGGACTGGGACCTGCGGGACGCCGGAGTCCAGCCACCCCGGCCGGGGACGCGGCTGATCTACCTGCCGCGTCTGCGGGCGATGAGCCACCAGTACAGCCAGTGGTGCGGACACATCGGGTCGGCCGGCGTGGTCGACCAGTCGCGGCCGCCGGGCGGCCCGGTGGAGGAAGTCGACTGGATCGTCGACACGCTGCGCCGGATGGCCGCCTCACCGGTTCGGGGAGTCAGCCAGTGACCGGGCAGACCCAGCCGGCGCTGTGGCGGGTGCCGCCGGAGACCCGGACGGCGCTCGAGTCACCGGAGTTGCTGGTCGACCTGGCGGCCGCGATCGAGTCGGCGGACGCCGCAGCAGCGGGTGAGAGCCGCTGGTCGCGGGCGGTCGCCGCCGCTGGTCGGGTCCGCGATGTGCTGCGGGCCCGGATGGTGCCGGAGGCCGCGCCCCGGTCCTGCCAGTCGCCGGCCCTGCTGCGCGTCGCGGAGGAACGGCTCCGGCAGATCGAACGCAAGCGGTACGACGCCGTCCACGATGACCAGCGCACGTCCGGCCAGCTGTGGCAGATGGCGTGCTGGTGGGCCGATCCGGAGTCGACCTGGCTCGACTGGCCGTACGTCGATGGCTATCCGGAGCACGGTGACCGCGTCGCCGACCTCGTGCGTGCCGCCGCCCTGCTGACGGCCGAGGCGGACCGGATGCTGCGGCTCAGAGCCCAGGGACTGGCGTGACCGCGCGCCCGCCGGCCCGGCCGGACCTGCCTCCGGTGCTGTGCCTGGACTGCGCGACGCCGCTCACCGACCCCAAAGCGCGGGCGCGTCGGGTCGGATCGCTGTGCTGGCGGCGCCGGCGGGCCGAGGCCCGCCGCCAGGAACAGGCGGCGGCCGCCTCGGTGCTCCCCGACCCGGTGCGGGTGCGTGGCGGCCGCGACGCCGGCCACGACGGACCAACGCTCGTCGACCCGGCCGGCGTCATCGAGGAGGCATCCCGGTGACCCGCCGCACCCCGGCCCGGTCGCGGGTACCGCCGCACCTCCACCAGGCCACACGAGATCTGCCGGCGGACCACCGTGGCCGCCGGGTCTGTGTCGTGTGCGGGCTGCTCGGCGAGCCGGGCGACGCGCACCACCCGATCACCCTGCCAACCACCCCGGTGTCCCCGGTCCTCGCCGCCGCTGCGGCGGCTCGGGACGCCGCGATCTTGGGAGAACGAGATGCCGATTGAGGATGACGAGTTCGAGACGGCGTACCGGGCCGCGATGGCTGCCCGGCCGGGTCAGGCCGTCTACCCGGACGACGTCCGCAGGTCACTCGGCCAGGCCCGGCGGCCCGCCCTCCGGACGCCGGCACCGGTCCGGCCCGCCCCCGTCAAGCCGGTGGCCCGGCCGGCCGTCGCCGAACCGGCGCCAGCGTCGCCGGCGGCCGCCGTGGCGTCGACGGGCGTCGAGCGCGCGGGTTGGCTCGGCCGGCGCTGGCGGTGGCACGCCACGGTGATCACTCCGTCCGGCGACGAGCACACCGTCACCGGCCACGCGTGGCGCTGGGCGACGGCGTGTGACCGCGCTGCCCGGGTCGCGCAGATCCTGCTGACGCAGGTGACCGATGGGTGACCCGACCAAGCCCGCGCGACAGGAGCTGGGGACTGAGGTCTGGGTGCACAGCACGTGGGACCACCTCATCAGGGTCCGCGACCACCTAGGGCTGATCGGCCTCCTCGTCGTGCCGACCACCAAGGCTGGCAAGCCAGCACCGGTCGATCCGCAGCTCATCAGCAAGGGCCGGTACTCCTGGCACGGCCGCTACCACCTGACCGGAGGCGGCGGTGCGTAACCGCGACCTCCGGCGTGTGCAGCAGGACTTGGCCGCCCGGCGGGCCCGGACACCGGCCGAGGCCGCCGAGCGTGCCCACCGTGGTGCCGCGCTGGTGCGGCGGGCGCTCGCCGGCGAACCGGTCCCGGACCCACCGCAGGCGACCGCCGGGCCTCGGCCGGCCCGGCCGCCGGTGCTGGACGAACTGGTGTCCTGCGCGGGCTGCTACCGGCCGCACGTCGGCGAGCCGGGCTCGCTGTGCGAGGCCTGCGCCGGCGCGCAGCCGGTGCGACTGGACGACATCGAGACGGGAGTGGGCTGAGTGACGAGTCAGCAGGATGTGGAGGCGGCGGTCCGGGCCGAGCTCGGCCGCCTCGCCTGCGACGCCGTTCAGGCGCTCCGCCGGGTCGGCGTGCCGGTGCCGGTGATGCCCGGCACGGCGGCCGCCGCCAACGAGGTGGAGGCGCTGCGCGCGCAGGTCGCCCGCCTGACTGAGCAGCGGACCGCCCTTATCCGGCTATGCCAGCAGATCCTCGACAGGTGCGGCGGGCAACTTGGCGGGCCGTTCCTGCTGCTCGCCGTGGCCGAGGGCTGGCGGCGGCAACTGGCCGAGGCGTCTGCCGACGACCCGCCGCCCGACTGAGTCCATCGCCCTTGCCCAGCTGCTGTTCTCCGTGGCCCGGCCTGCCGAAACGGCGGGCCGGGCCGCATCGCATCCACAGGAATCCATAGACGTTGATGATCATCTACGGGGGGCGGTAATGCCCTACTGGCTCGAAGACGACGCCTTCCCGAACTGGCCGGTGTGGGATGTGCTCAGCGCAGGGAACGTCGACATGGCGGACCGGCTGCAGTCCGCGTACGTCCGATGCAAGAGCACGACCGCCGGCGTGCTCGCGGACGGCTACCTCACCGAGCAGGCCGCGTTGACTCAGTGCCGGGGCCGGCCCAAGGTCCTGGCGCTGCTGGCGACGGCGGTGCTGGACCGGCCGCCCTTGCTCCACCGGCGTGGTGATGAGTGCGAGTGCCTCGGCGACGGCGTGTGGATCGACGGCTACGCCTACCGCGTCCATGCGTTCTCAAAGCGGAACCCGTCGCGCAAGGAGTACAACCGCAACCGCGCGCAGAAGGCTGATTTGCGCGACAGCAGGCTGAAGGCACTGGTGTACGGCCGCGACGGCGGCTGCTGCCGCTTCTGCCACAGCGGGCCACTTAACCCCAAGAGCGGCCGCGCGAAGGACGCACGCAAGCGTCTGCAGTACGACCACGTCGACCCAGACGCGCCGGCCGGCCCCGAGGGACGCAACCTCGTCGTGGCGTGTGGCCGGTGCAACGAGTCCAAGGGGCACAGGACGCCCGACGAGGCGGACATGGTGCTGCTGCCCCCGCCCACCCCGGAGGAGGCCGCCGCGTGGCACGCGCGCGGCCCCGTCGTGCTCGACCCGCCGCCGGCCAGCGCCATCCCGGCCGCCCCGGCGGATCACCGACCGATCAGCGACCAATCAACGACGAACCACGAACACGAACAAAAACCGACCAGTGATCGCGATGACGAACCGATCACCGGTCCCGACAGTGATGCGAACGACGATCACACGCCACCACTGCACCCAACACCAGCACCGACCAGCGACGGCCCGATGAGGGAACAGCGCCCGGAAGGGTCCGGGCTGGGTCGGGGCGGGCCACCGCGCTCATCAGCACCGCCACCCCCGCCCGCCGCAGCCTGGACCGGCCAGCCAGTGAGGTCCCAGGAGTACCCGGACATCTACCACCGACGCAGCCGCGGACCTGCCAGACCAACCGCACCACCACCAGCCGACCACCCAGCGATCCCCGACCCCGGCCCACCGGACTACCGCTGGCCCGCCGGGTCGGTGCCCACCCGTCCGCCCGGAGAGGAACCCACCGGTGGCTAACCAGACCGACCCGACGCCGGACGCGGTGCGCGGGCAGATCGAGGCGCTGCGGGAGGCCTACTCGTGGCTGGCCCTGCTGGTCGAGCCGGGCCGGGAGCGCCGGCCGGGCCGGCCGGTCGATGACGCCCAGGCGGAGCGGCTGGAGGCGCAGGGCCGGGCGGATCGCGCGTACCGGCAGTGGAACATCTCCCGTGGCCTGTCGGCTCTGCCCCCGTCGCCGGCGGCCGCCTCGGTCACGGTGGTCGACGCGCAGGCCTCCGTACGCCGGCGGGTGCTGGACATCGCGCACCGGGTGGCCGCCTGGCAGCACGCCAGCTGGGTCGGCGGGCCCGACGTCGACCAGGTGCTGTCCTGGCTCGACGAGGCCGGGCCGGGCCGGCCGGCGGTCGTCGACGAGCTACGCGACCGCCGACGACTCAGCTGGCTCGTCGACGAGCTGGCGACCGCCGTCGCGTCCGCCCGGCAGGCGGCCGGGGTGGTGGCAGAGCCGGTGCGGCCGGTGGCGTGGCGCTGCCCGGCCTGCGGGTCGCCGTCGCTGCAGCTGGCCCACCCGGGCGCGGACAAGTCGCTGTGGACCATCTCGTGTGTCCGACGGGCCTGCCGGTGCGCGGGTGCCGGGTGCGGGTGTCTGCGGCGGGACCGCCGTCAGGGCCTCGCCCACGTCTGGACTCGGGCGGAGCTGCCAACGCTGGCGCAGGCGGTGGCGATCGCGGACCGGGTCGCCCGGCAAGGGCGGCCGGTGACCGGTTCGGCGGCGGCCGGGCATGGCGGCTGGTCGGATCGGCGGACCGTACGGTGAGCGGGGTGGTCGTCGACGGGCAGGGCCGGCAGTGGTGGACCACCTCGTACGCCGTGCTGCAGCTGCAGGTGGCCCGCCACTGCCTGGGTGATTGGGTGCGCAGGTCCCGTGCTGCCGGGCATGTCGCCGGTGCCGATCCGGCGGACTGCCCGGCCTGCCCGCCCGACGCGGCCGCGTTCCCTCACGTCGACCCGCCGGCACGCCGTGGCCGGGTGTACGGCTATCAGGCTGAGCAGTTGTTGAACGTCGAGGCACATACCGGACGCGCGGGCCGGCCAGGGCGACGGAGGGCACTTTGACAAGATCGCGTTCCAATCTCATCATTGGTGCAGCGCCAGGAGTCTGCCCACGATCGGGAAGTGCGGCGTGATGGATCCCCGCCCCCGCAAGACCCCCAGCCAGTGGCGTACCGCCCCGTTGCCCCGGGGGTGGCGGACCCGGATCGTCCCGCGGATCCTGCGCCGCGACCGCACGTGCACGTTGCGCACGCATTGCAGGGGCGCACAGTCCACCGAGGTCGACCACATCGGCGACCCGGAGGATCACGGCGACCACAACCTTCGCGGGGTGTGCTCGCGGTGTCACGCGCATCGGACCGGGCAGCAGGGCGCGGCAGCGAGCAACGCGGCGCG
>NZ_JARUBH010000004.1 GCF_029626105.1 Solwaraspora sp. WMMD792 | reverse complement strand
CCGCCCCGGGGGCACCCCCCACCCCTACCGTCACCGTCAGTGACAATCAGGCCAGGATGGGCGCCTCGATCCGGCCGCCGCCTCGTCGGCCGCGCCGCGTTGCTCGCTGCCGCGCCCTGCTGCCCGGTCCGATGCGCGTGACACCGCGAGCACACCCCGCGAAGGTTGTGGTCGCCGTGATCCTCCGGGTCGCCGATGTGGTCGACCTCGGTGGACTGTGCGCCCCTGCAATGCGTGCGCAACGTGCACGTGCGGTCGCGGCGCAGGATCCGCGGGACGATCCGGGTCCGCCACCCCCGGGGCAACGGGGCGGTACGCCACTGGCTGGGGGTCTTGCGGGGGCGGGGATCCATCACGCCGCACTTCCCGATCGTGGGCAGACTCCTGGCGCTGCACCAATGATGAGATTGGAACGCGATCTTGTCAAAGTGCCCTCCGTCGCCCTGGCCGGCCCGCGCGTCCGGTATGTGCCTCGACGTTCAACAACTGCTCAGCCTGATAGCCGTACACCCGGCCACGGCGTGCCGGCGGGTCGACGTGAGGGAACGCGGCCGCGTCGGGCGGGCAGGCCGGGCAGTCCGCCGGATCGGCACCGGCGACATGCCCGGCAGCACGGGACCTGCGCACCCAATCACCCAGGCAGTGGCGGGCCACCTGCAGCTGCAGCACGGCGTACGAGGTGGTCCACCACTGCCGGCCCTGCCCGTCGACGACCACCCCGCTCACCGTACGGTCCGCCGATCCGACCAGCCGCCATGCCCGGCCGCCGCCGAACCGGTCACCGGCCGCCCTTGCCGGGCGACCCGGTCCGCGATCGCCACCGCCTGCGCCAGCGTTGGCAGCTCCGCCCGAGTCCAGACGTGGGCGAGGCCCTGACGGCGGTCCCGCCGCAGACACCCGCACCCGGCACCCGCGCACCGGCAGGCCCGTCGGACACACGAGATGGTCCACAGCGACTTGTCCGCGCCCGGGTGGGCCAGCTGCAGCGACGGCGACCCGCAGGCCGGGCAGCGCCACGCCACCGGCCGCACCGGCTCTGCCACCACCCCGGCCGCCTGCCGGGCGGACGCGACGGCGGTCGCCAGCTCGTCGACGAGCCAGCTGAGTCGTCGGCGGTCGCGTAGCTCGTCGACGACCGCCGGCCGGCCCGGCCCGGCCTCGTCGAGCCAGGACAGCACCTGGTCGACGTCGGGCCCGCCGACCCAGCTGGCGTGCTGCCAGGCGGCCACCCGGTGCGCGATGTCCAGCACCCGCCGGCGTACGGAGGCCTGCGCGTCGACCACCGTGACCGAGGCGGCCGCCGGCGACGGGGGCAGAGCCGACAGGCCACGGGAGATGTTCCACTGCCGGTACGCGCGATCCGCCCGGCCCTGCGCCTCCAGCCGCTCCGCCTGGGCGTCATCGACCGGCCGGCCCGGCCGGCGCTCCCGGCCCGGCTCGACCAGCAGGGCCAGCCACGAGTAGGCCTCCCGCAGCGCCTCGATCTGCCCGCGCACCGCGTCCGGCGTCGGGTCGGTCTGGTTAGCCACCGGTGGGTTCCTCTCCGGGCGGACGGGTGGGCACCGACCCGGCGGGCCAGCGGTAGTCCGGTGGGCCGGGGTCGGGGATCGCTGGGTGGTCGGCTGGTGGTGGTGCGGTTGGTCTGGCAGGTCCGCGGCTGCGTCGGTGGTAGATGTCCGGGTACTCCTGGGACCTCACTGGCTGGCCGGTCCAGGCTGCGGCGGGCGGGGGTGGCGGTGCTGATGAGCGCGGTGGCCCGCCCCGACCCAGCCCGGACCCTTCCGGGCGCTGTTCCCTCATCGGGCCGTCGCTGGTCGGTGCTGGTGTTGGGTGCAGTGGTGGCGTGTGATCGTCGTTCGCATCACTGTCGGGACCGGTGATCGGTTCGTCATCGCGATCACTGGTCGGTTTTTGTTCGTGTTCGTGGTTCGTCGTTGATTGGTCGCTGATCGGTCGGTGATCCGCCGGGGCGGCCGGGATGGCGCTGGCCGGCGGCGGGTCGAGCACGACGGGGCCGCGCGCGTGCCACGCGGCGGCCTCCTCCGGGGTGGGCGGGGGCAGCAGCACCATGTCCGCCTCGTCGGGCGTCCTGTGCCCCTTGGACTCGTTGCACCGGCCACACGCCACGACGAGGTTGCGTCCCTCGGGGCCGGCCGGCGCGTCTGGGTCGACGTGGTCGTACTGCAGACGCTTGCGTGCGTCCTTCGCGCGGCCGCTCTTGGGGTTAAGTGGCCCGCTGTGGCAGAAGCGGCAGCAGCCGCCGTCGCGGCCGTACACCAGTGCCTTCAGCCTGCTGTCGCGCAAATCAGCCTTCTGCGCGCGGTTGCGGTTGTACTCCTTGCGCGACGGGTTCCGCTTTGAGAACGCATGGACGCGGTAGGCGTAGCCGTCGATCCACACGCCGTCGCCGAGGCACTCGCACTCATCACCACGCCGGTGGAGCAAGGGCGGCCGGTCCAGCACCGCCGTCGCCAGCAGCGCCAGGACCTTGGGCCGGCCCCGGCACTGAGTCAACGCGGCCTGCTCGGTGAGGTAGCCGTCCGCGAGCACGCCGGCGGTCGTGCTCTTGCATCGGACGTACGCGGACTGCAGCCGGTCCGCCATGTCGACGTTCCCTGCGCTGAGCACATCCCACACCGGCCAGTTCGGGAAGGCGTCGTCTTCGAGCCAGTAGGGCATTACCGCCCCCCGTAGATGATCATCAACGTCTATGGATTCCTGTGGATGCGATGCGGCCCGGCCCGCCGTTTCGGCAGGCCGGGCCACGGAGAACAGCAGCTGGGCAAGGGCGATGGACTCAGTCGGGCGGCGGGTCGTCGGCAGACGCCTCGGCCAGTTGCCGCCGCCAGCCCTCGGCCACGGCGAGCAGCAGGAACGGCCCGCCAAGTTGCCCGCCGCACCTGTCGAGGATCTGCTGGCATAGCCGGATAAGGGCGGTCCGCTGCTCAGTCAGGCGGGCGACCTGCGCGCGCAGCGCCTCCACCTCGTTGGCGGCGGCCGCCGTGCCGGGCATCACCGGCACCGGCACGCCGACCCGGCGGAGCGCCTGAACGGCGTCGCAGGCGAGGCGGCCGAGCTCGGCCCGGACCGCCGCCTCCACATCCTGCTGACTCGTCACTCAGCCCACTCCCGTCTCGATGTCGTCCAGTCGCACCGGCTGCGCGCCGGCGCAGGCCTCGCACAGCGAGCCCGGCTCGCCGACGTGCGGCCGGTAGCAGCCCGCGCAGGACACCAGTTCGTCCAGCACCGGCGGCCGGGCCGGCCGAGGCCCGGCGGTCGCCTGCGGTGGGTCCGGGACCGGTTCGCCGGCGAGCGCCCGCCGCACCAGCGCGGCACCACGGTGGGCACGCTCGGCGGCCTCGGCCGGTGTCCGGGCCCGCCGGGCGGCCAAGTCCTGCTGCACACGCCGGAGGTCGCGGTTACGCACCGCCGCCTCCGGTCAGGTGGTAGCGGCCGTGCCAGGAGTACCGGCCCTTGCTGATGAGCTGCGGATCGACCGGTGCTGGCTTGCCAGCCTTGGTGGTCGGCACGACGAGGAGGCCGATCAGCCCTAGGTGGTCGCGGACCCTGATGAGGTGGTCCCACGTGCTGTGCACCCAGACCTCAGTCCCCAGCTCCTGTCGCGCGGGCTTGGTCGGGTCACCCATCGGTCACCTGCGTCAGCAGGATCTGCGCGACCCGGGCAGCGCGGTCACACGCCGTCGCCCAGCGCCACGCGTGGCCGGTGACGGTGTGCTCGTCGCCGGACGGAGTGATCACCGTGGCGTGCCACCGCCAGCGCCGGCCGAGCCAACCCGCGCGCTCGACGCCCGTCGACGCCACGGCGGCCGCCGGCGACGCTGGCGCCGGTTCGGCGACGGCCGGCCGGGCCACCGGCTTGACGGGGGCGGGCCGGACCGGTGCCGGCGTCCGGAGGGCGGGCCGCCGGGCCTGGCCGAGTGACCTGCGGACGTCGTCCGGGTAGACGGCCTGACCCGGCCGGGCAGCCATCGCGGCCCGGTACGCCGTCTCGAACTCGTCATCCTCAATCGGCATCTCGTTCTCCCAAGATCGCGGCGTCCCGAGCCGCCGCAGCGGCGGCGAGGACCGGGGACACCGGGGTGGTTGGCAGGGTGATCGGGTGGTGCGCGTCGCCCGGCTCGCCGAGCAGCCCGCACACGACACAGACCCGGCGGCCACGGTGGTCCGCCGGCAGATCTCGTGTGGCCTGGTGGAGGTGCGGCGGTACCCGCGACCGGGCCGGGGTGCGGCGGGTCACCGGGATGCCTCCTCGATGACGCCGGCCGGGTCGACGAGCGTTGGTCCGTCGTGGCCGGCGTCGCGGCCGCCACGCACCCGCACCGGGTCGGGGAGCACCGAGGCGGCCGCCGCCTGTTCCTGGCGGCGGGCCTCGGCCCGCCGGCGCCGCCAGCACAGCGATCCGACCCGACGCGCCCGCGCTTTGGGGTCGGTGAGCGGCGTCGCGCAGTCCAGGCACAGCACCGGAGGCAGGTCCGGCCGGGCCGGCGGGCGCGCGGTCACGCCAGTCCCTGGGCTCTGAGCCGCAGCATCCGGTCCGCCTCGGCCGTCAGCAGGGCGGCGGCACGCACGAGGTCGGCGACGCGGTCACCGTGCTCCGGATAGCCATCGACGTACGGCCAGTCGAGCCAGGTCGACTCCGGATCGGCCCACCAGCACGCCATCTGCCACAGCTGGCCGGACGTGCGCTGGTCATCGTGGACGGCGTCGTACCGCTTGCGTTCGATCTGCCGGAGCCGTTCCTCCGCGACGCGCAGCAGGGCCGGCGACTGGCAGGACCGGGGCGCGGCCTCCGGCACCATCCGGGCCCGCAGCACATCGCGGACCCGACCAGCGGCGGCGACCGCCCGCGACCAGCGGCTCTCACCCGCTGCTGCGGCGTCCGCCGACTCGATCGCGGCCGCCAGGTCGACCAGCAACTCCGGTGACTCGAGCGCCGTCCGGGTCTCCGGCGGCACCCGCCACAGCGCCGGCTGGGTCTGCCCGGTCACTGGCTGACTCCCCGAACCGGTGAGGCGGCCATCCGGCGCAGCGTGTCGACGATCCAGTCGACTTCCTCCACCGGGCCGCCCGGCGGCCGCGACTGGTCGACCACGCCGGCCGACCCGATGTGTCCGCACCACTGGCTGTACTGGTGGCTCATCGCCCGCAGACGCGGCAGGTAGATCAGCCGCGTCCCCGGCCGGGGTGGCTGGACTCCGGCGTCCCGCAGGTCCCAGTCCAGGGCGGAGACCTCCCACTCCGACCAGGCCACGACCCGCCGACCGGTCACCCAGGCCGCCACGCCCGGCGCGGCGGCCTCGACGAGCCGGCCGCCGGCCGGCAGGTCCCGCTTGCGTTTCGGCCGCCGGTCCGGGATCAACGTGATGTGCAGCCGGTCCACCGCCGGATCGGCGAGCGACACGACGACGAGTTCGGCGACGGCGGTCCGCTTCACCGTCTGCCCCGGCCCGGCGGGGGCCAGGTCGATCGACCGGGTCGCCACCACCATGGCGGTCGGGTCAGCGAGTGCCTCGGCGGCCCAGGCGGAGGCCTCGGACCGCTGCTGGGCGCGCCAGGCGCGGACTTGGTCGTAGCGGTCCTCGGCGTCGCAGGCCGGGCACCGGTGCGCGCCACGGCCGTTCGACGGCAGCGGCCCGCCGGCGTCCCACCCGCACACCTCGCAGTGCCGGGGGTAGACGCGGCTGGCCTCGGCCGCCGCCCGCTGCCGGGCGGTCAGCGGCCGCATCGCCACGGTGTCGGCGACCGTGAACAGGTGCGTGGTGTCCTTGCCGCGGCTGTAGCGGAGGATGCCGGCCGGGGCCTGGTCGGGTGCGGGCTTGCGGCGCATCCGGCGCAGCATCGTCACCGTGGCCAGGCCGTCCGGGATCTCCCGCACGCCGTACACCGGCAGGTTGGCCGTCATCGGCTCACCTCTGTCTGTGTCTGGGGTGATGGCCAGCAGTGCGGGCACCAGGCCGCGCGGTAGCGCTCGGCGACCACGGCGGCCGCGAGCACCTGGCCCTGCTCCCGCTCGGCGGAGCTGACGAACCGGCCGCACACCGTCCGGCGCTGCTTGTCGTCGGTCGTCGGCCGGATCTTGTGGGCGGTGACACCGGCACGGGCGACCGCGATCCACACCTGTGCGCGTGCGCCGGCCGCGCCGGCGAGCTCCGCCGGTGGGGCCGGGGCCCGGGTGGCCGCACGGCGCGGCCACCCGGGCGTACCGGCGGTCACCACGACCCGCCCCGGGCCGTCGACCTGGCCACGTGCTGCGCGAACCACGGATTGACGCCTGCTGTGGCTGGGTTCGCGGCGGCCCACTGGCCGGTGCCGTCGTCCGGCGGCTCCGCCCGGCGCCGGCCCGTGTCCACGACGGGCACCGGAGCCGAGCGGTACACCCCGCCAGCGGGCGCCGTACGTCCGGTCACGGGCTCCGGCCAGCGTTCGCCGTCGACCGGCTCCGGCCACGGCAGGGCTGAGGCGGGCAGGTCCTGCGTCAGCTCGACGCGCAGCGCCGACAACTCCCCGGTGTGCATGTCCCAGCCCTCGTGCCGGTCCTCGGCGGCGGCGGTGCTGAGGAGGCCCCGGCGCACGGCGGCCGCGAGCGCGGCGACCACCAGGCAGGCTGCCGCGACGATCAGCAGAATCATTGCTGCTGTCCTCTCTGCTCGGTCTGGTCGTGGGCGGTGGTGCTGGGGCGGGCGAGGTCCAGGGCGTCGCGGACGTCGCGGGTCAGGCCCGCCACGCGGGCGGCACGGGCCCAGGGGTCGCCCCGGCCCGCACCGGCCACGGTGACCGCGATCAGCGCCACCACCGCGCCGATCACCGCGCTGACCGGTACCGACACCGCCACGGTGATCGCGACGACCGCCCAGGTCGACAGGTCGTGATGGCGCGGCCGGACGGCGAGGGCGGCGGTCACGGACGCCCAGTGCTCGTTCAGGCGGCGGGTCCGCCGGCGGCGCACCACCACGGCGGCCCGGAGCGCGCCCGCGAACAGCAGCAGCGCGGCCGCCAGCCACAGCGGGTGGATCGGCGCCGTCCACCATCCGGACCCGGCCCAGAAATGCGAGGCGAACACCTTCATCGGCGCGCACCTCCCGCCGGCTGGTGCTCGTCGAGCAGCGCGGCCAGGCGGTCGTGCCACGCCCGGTCGGCAGCGGCCCGCCGCGCCTGCCGGGCCGCCACCCGGGCCGCCCGATCAGCCCGCCGGGCGGCGGCCGCACGGCGTGCCCGACCGGCCAGCACCCGCACCGCGTGCCCGCCAGCGACGATCAGCGCCATGATCAGCAGCCCGCCGGCCTCGGGCAGCGCGGCTGCGATCCCCGTGGTCACCGGCGATCACCGCCCAGGGCGGTCCGGATCGCGCCGAGCACCAGGCCGGCCGTGTCCGGGGTCTCCCACATGCCCCACAGGGCTTGGCGGAGGCAGGCCGGGAGCAGTCCGCGGCTGCCCAGGCTGCAGGCCAGGGACAGAAGGTGGTGCTGGGCGTCGGTGATGTCGTCGCCCAGGGCGTCATCCAGTGCGGCCAGGTGCAGGGCGTTCCATCCGACGACGCCGGGTGAGGTGATGCGTCGGGTCACGGCCGGGTGGTCGAGCAGGCCGGCGCCGGCCAGCAGTTCGACGGCGGCGGCCTCGCACGGGTCGGTTGCCTCGGCCAGCAGCGCGGCGGTGACGTCGGCCGGCTGGCCCGGTGCCGGGGTGGCCGGGGGGCGTGGCGGGTCCTGCGCCAGCGGTGCCGGGCCGGCGGCCCGGCCGGCGGCGTGCGCCCGCGCCAGGAGGCCGATCACGACCTGCACGGTCGCGGTCTCCCAGCTGGCCAGCCAGGCGAGCACCCGGTGGTCCAGGTCGCCCAGCTCGACGCCGGCGTCGACGGCGGCGGCGATCAGGGCTGCCCGGCGCGTGCCCTCGGCCGTGCCGTCACCGGGCCGGATGCGGCCGGTGGTGTGCAGTTCGGCCAGTTGCCGGGGCAGTGGCGCGGCCAACGCCTCGTCCTCGCTGTTGTACGGTCCGATCTTGGCGGTCACAGGTCACCCCCGGTCGGCTGTGCCGGCACCACCACGGCGGCGGTTCCCCGCGCAGGCGGGGCCGGCTGGTCGGCGGGGTCGGCGTCGTTGTAGACGTACATCTCGATCGACAGCGGCGCGGACGACCCGCCGAGGTCATCGGCCGGACCGCCGCCGGTCAGCAGCTCGGCGACCAGGCGCTCACCGACCGGGACCACGTCGGAGCCGAGCTCGGCGGCGAACGCCTGCAGACCGGCGAGGTTGGCGGCGCGGCCGGTCACCTGCAGCCGGTCGACCGGCAGGATCGACGGGTCCCGCTCGGCGGCCGCGACCAGGGCGCGCAGCCCGTCCAGCATCAGCTGACGGCGGGTCCGCACACGCAGCGCCTCGGCAGCGGCGGCCACCGTCTCCTCGTCGACCAGCGGCACCAGGTCGTCGGCGTGGTGCTCGGCGTACTCCGGGCCGGCCAGGAGCACCCCGACCAGTCCGGCGGCGCCAACCTCGACGGCGCGGACCTCGACACCGGGCACGTCGTCCCGGCCGGTCGCCACCCACATCCCCGGCCGCAGCTCGGTGGCACGCACCGACGGAATCGCGTCGTCTGGGGCCCGGCCGGCGTCGACGGCGGTGACGTTCGCAGCTGCGAGCACCGCCAGGCGCGGCCACGCGCCGGCCGGCACGTCGGCCAGGTCAACTCCCTCGGCGGAGATCTCGCCGCACCGCACCCGCTCCGGAGCGCCGACCAGCCCGGTGTCCAGCCCGCCGGTCCGGGCCTGTTCCGTCACCACGTCCTCGTGCCCGGCGCAAACCCAGATGGTGCCCGCGTACGTCCGTGGGCCGGTCCAGCGCAGCGGGTGTGGCTGCGTCGCCACACCGGCCACCGCCGGCCGGCCGCACCGCTGGACGACGTCGACGGCGACGTCAGCGGCCGGGGACACCGGCACGTCCTCCGGCGAGTCGGCGGTGGTGGCGCCGGCGATGTGCTCGTCCAGCAGCGCCAGCGCCGGAGCCATGCTGTCGAATCCGTCCACGGCCAGCCCGCAGAGGCACCTGGCGCCGCAGCCGGCCGGGCCGGACCAGCCGCCCGCCACCCCGTGCCCGCCGGCGTCACCGGCCGGGTCGGGGTCGGGGGTCGGGTCGACCGGTGCGGTCTCCGGACCGGGGCCGGTGCCCGCCGCCGCCCGCTGCAGCGCCTGGTGCTCCGGTCCGCCGTCGGGGGTGAGCACCGAGTCGGCGGCGACCCGCCAGATCTCGCCGCACACCGCCGCCGTCGGGATGATCGGCGCGAACACATCGACCACGAGGCCGGCGGCGCGCAGGCCGGCGGTGGCCTGGTCGACGTGCGCATCGCACGTCGAGACGGTGCCGGCGTACGCCCCGGTCCGGATCACACCCGGGCGGATCGGGGTCGGCTGGCCGGAGTCGTCGTTGGTGGTGGCCACCACGGTGTTGACGGCCGGCTGGCCGCAGATGTCGGACCTGGTCGGTACGGTGTCCGGTTGGTTTTCGGTACTCTCGTGTTCCACGTCGACCTCTCACGTCGATGGTTGGGATGGGTGGCCCTTGCCGATGTCGCGGCGAGGGCCGCTGCCGTTTGTGGATGGGGTGCGTGCGCCGGCCCTCCCCGGCACGGCGCACGGGATGACCTGGCCGGCGACGCCGAGCGGGCGCGGGTCCGGGCCGAAACCGGCGTACGGCAGCTTGTCGGCCCAGCCGGCGTAGTAGAAGAAGTGCGCCGACGCCAGCGGCAGGTCGACGTCACGGGACTCGCGGATCGGTTTGCCGTTGTCCAGCGACTCGAGCACGGCCAGCTCGCGGCTGCGTTCGGCGAGCGCCCGGGCGATCCGGAACAGGTACTTGGCCCGGTCGCGGCCGGGCATCGGACCCCAGACCCGCTGGTACGCCGTACGCGCGGCGGCCACCGCCCGGTCGACGTCGCCGGGGCCGGCCTCGGCGACCTCGGCGAGGACCTCCTCGGTGGCCGGGTTGACGGTCTTGCGGGCCCCGCCGTCGGTCGGGTCGACGAACTCGCCGTCGATGAACAGGCCGTACGAGTCGCGGATGGTGACGACCGAGCGGGACTCGGGTGCCGGTGCGTAGTCGAACACGCTGATCAGTCCAGGGTGACGTAGTCGGGACCGGAGTAGACCCCGGTGTGCAGCTTCGACCGCTGCATCAGCAGGTCGTTGAGCAGGGTGGAAGCGCCGAACCGGAACAGGTCGGGGGTGAGCCACTCGTCGCCGGCGGTCTCGTTGACCAGCACCAGGTACTTGATCGCGTCCTTGGTGGTGCGGATGCCGCCGGCCGGCTTGACGCCGATCCGCCGCCCGGTGGCGGCGTAGAAGTCCCGTACCGCCTCCAGCATGATCAGGGTGACGGGCAGGGTCGCGGCGACCGGCACCTTGCCGGTGGAGGTCTTGATGAAGTCGCCGCCGGCCAGCATCGCCAGCCAGGAGGCGCGGCGCACGTTGTCGTAGGTGGCCAGCTCCCCGGTCTCCAGGATGACCTTGAGATGGGCGTCGCCGCAGGCCTGCTTGACCGCGACGATCTCGGCGTACACCTGCTCGTAGCGGCCGGCGAGGAACGCCCCCCGGTTGATCACCATGTCGATCTCGTCGGCGCCGGCGGCGACTGCCGCCCGGGTGTCGGCCAGCTTCACCTCCAGCGGCGCCTGCCCGGACGGGAAGGCGGTGGCCACGCTGGCCAGGTGCACGCCGGAGCCGGTGAGCGCCTCGGCGGCGGTCGGCACCATCGACGGGTAGACGCAGACCGCGGCGACCGGTGGGCAGTCCGGGTCGGTCGGGTCGGGGCGGCGGGCCTTGGCGCACAACGCGCGTACCTTGCCGGGGGTGTCGGCGCCTTCGAGGGTGGTCAGATCGACCATCCGGACGGCCAGGTCGATCGCCCACGCCTTGGCCGTCGTCTTGATCGACCGGGTGCCGAGCGTCGCGGCCCGCTGCCGCGCGCCGACCTCATCGACGCCGGGCAGCCCGTGCAGGAAGCTACGCAGGGTTGCCGCGTTCCGCCCCACCTCGGCCAGATCGTGGCGCGCGGGTGCCGGGGTGCTCACCGCTGCCATGCCGCGAGTCCTGTCATGCCCGCGAGTCTACGTCGCCAGCGAGTTCACGATCTTGGCCGTCGGCTGATCGGACGAGCAGACTTAACGGCGCTGTTGGCCTACCGTTACATCATGTTGGCCCCGGTGACCCACCGTGCCTGACGTGCGAGCAGTGCACTTCACCGACACGTACCTGCCCCGCCGCGACGGGGTGGTCACCTCGCTGCGGACTCTCGCGGCGGCGTCGGCCGCCGCCGGGCATCCCGGCCTGATCGTGGTGCCCCGGCACCCGGACCAGCCGACCGAGGCGGACGTGCTGCGGCTACGTGCGCTGCCCTGCGGAGTCGCCGACCTGCGGTTGTCGCCGTGGCTGCTGCGCGGCGCCGCCGCCACCGGCACCATCGCCGAGATCGCCGCCCACGCCCCGGACGTGGTGCACGTGCACACCCCCGGACCGGTCGGGCTGCTCGGCGTCCTCACCGCCCGCCGGCTCGGTCTGCCGCTGGTCCAGACCTACCACACCGACCTGCACGCGTACGCCGACGCGTACCGGGTGCCGGCCCGTGCGCTCAGCGCCGGCGTCCGGCTGTACGCCCGCCGGCTCGGCGTACCCCGCCCGGCGGCGGCACCGGCCGGCCACGCCCGTGACCACCGGCCGATGGCCAGCGGCGCCGTCGCCCGCCGCCGGGCCGCCATGGACGCCACCAACACCCTGCTGCTCGGCGGCGCCGACGCGGTGGTGGTGCCGACCCGGGCGGTGCTGGACCGAATCCACCTGCCGGTGCCCGCCGACCGGGTGCACCTGGTGCCGACCGGGGTCGCGGCCCGCCGCACCACCGCCGACGAGATCAACGCCTTCCGGTACGGCCACGGCATCACGCCCAGCGACCGGGTGGTCCTCTACGTGGGTCGGATCAACCGGGAGAAGGGCATCGACCTGCTGATCACCGCGTTCGAGCGGGTGCTGGTCGGCTGCCCGACCGCCCGGCTGGTGCTGGTCGGTGCCCTGTACGAGCCGCGCTGGCTGGCCGCGCTGCTGCGCACCATCGACCCTCGGGTGGCTGCCCGGATCACCCTCACCGGCCAGCAGGGTCCGGAGGTGGTGGCTGCGGCGTACGGGGCCGCCGAGGTGTTCGCGTTCGCCTCGCAGACCGACACCCAGGCATTGGTCCTGCAGGAAGCCGGCCTGGCCGGGGTGCCGGTGGTACTTGTCGACCGGGCGTTGCACGCGCACGGCGCGCTTGCCGGCGCCGCACTGCGCACCGAGCCGCAGCCGGGTGCGCTGGCCGGCGGGGTGCTGCGGCTGCTGCTCGACCCGGACACGGCCCGCCGGCAGGCGGCCGCGGCGGCGGCCCGCTGCGCCGAACACACCCCGGCCCGCTACGCCGAGGCGATCCGTGAGGTGTATGCGTCGGCCGCCGGGCTGGCGAGTAGGTTCAACGACCGTGGACGTACTCGTCGTTGATCAGTCGTCAACCATGACTGAGGGGCACCTAACTGGATGATCATCCGGTCGGACAGACGTATGACCCTCGCGTCCTGCTGGCTGGGATCCCGGCCGATCACCCGAGGTCAATGCCGTAGCGATCCACTTACGGTGAGATCTTCAAACGGGGACTCCACTGCCGGAGGCGCATCACCGATGATGCTCGAACGACTGTCCACACCGATTATCGCCGCCGCCGCGCTCGCGGCTGGCGTCGCGGCACACGCCGCGATCTCCCGCACCCGCAGCCGCGCCGTGGCACGCGCGTACGCGGATGGGTTCATGGACCGGCACCGCCTTGACCGGCACCGCCTTGGCCGGCCCGTCGTCCGATCTGGAGACTGAGCCGGGGCGGGGGGCGGGGGTGGGGCTGAACCCCTCATCGAGGACCCCCCCCCCCCCCGGCTCAATGTCAACTTTAGATCACTAGCAGTTACGTTGGGCCGGTGTGTGCAGGAGCTGCACCACAGTGCCGGGCGAGCGCCGCTGCGGCGGCCCGACCAGTGGAGAACGGGCCGAGCCGGTCTGACTCGTCCAGCCGTGCGGCTGTCCACCCGCCGAGCAGCCGCCCCGGCTCCGACCACAGGTACCCGAGCAGCACGCCGTCGCACGCCGCCACCCACCTGGTGGCCCGTTGGTCGACGGGCGCGTACCGCAGCCCTGGATGGGACATCACGGTGTCCAGCGCGGCAGCCGCCAGCATCTCAGCCTCGGCCTCGTCGACCGCCGTAGCGGCCGCGGTCAGCTTTTCCAACGCCTGGACCCGGTCCATGATGGTCACCTCTCGCCCCGTATCGGCAGATCGTCGTACACGTACGTCACCCGGCGGGCATCCGACACCACCTGCAACGCCTCCAGCGGCCGGCCGGTGACGTCTCGCGTCGTGCGCCACAGCTCAAGCACCCAGCCCACCGCCGCCAAGCCCAGGTCCGATTGCTCGGCCAACGCAGCAGGCCGCGCCGACAGCTCCTCGCTCGCGGTCGCCGGCCGCATGCCGGCAGCGGCCAACGCGGCGTACACGCCGCCGACCACCTTGCCCTGCCCGGCGAGCGCCGTGCCCGCCACCAGGTCACGCGGCATCCACGACTCATGCAGCTGGACGACACGGCCGTCCATCAAGTGGCGACGGCGGCGCAGCACCATTGAGGCGCCGGCAGGCAGAGCCAGCCGCGCGGCTACGCCGGGTGGTGCAGGTATGGCCTCCTCGACCGATACGACTTCCACCGACCCGTCGATGCCCTGGTCGGCGCAGGCGGTCTCCCACGGGCCGAGGTTCGCCCGAGTGCGGGCGGGGTCGGCGACGGCTGCGTACCGCGCCAGCGCCAGCCGCACCGGTGGCGCCGCGACTCGCGTTCCTGCGGCCCGGGCCGACTCGAGTACGCCGGCGGCGCGCAGTTCGGCCAGTGCCCGACGCACCGTCTCCCGTGACACGCCGTACCGCTCTGCCAGGGCGTGCTCGGTCGGGATCTGGGCGCCGGGCGCGTACTCGCCCGCCGCGATCGCCTCGCGGAGGTCCGCTGCGATCTCCCGATAGCCCGCCATGTGGCCCAGTTTAGGCGTACGCAAAGCCTTGACGTCGCGTCGTTACTGCGGTCACACTCAGTCCAACGCTTTGCGTACGCAAAGATGGGCGGGCCGCTCAGCCGCCCAGCCGGCCCGGTCCTGATCGGCATCCAGCGCGCGGATCCGCGGGGCCGGGCCACCCCGGATCGGCGGCGGTCCGGCCGGGTTCCCCCGTGCTCGCCGGGCCGCCGCCCCGCTGACTCGAGGAGCGCGAAGATGATCGGGAAGTGGTTCCTCCGCGACGCAGGCGTGGTCGACGTCGTCCGTCCGGTGCCCGGCCGCCGCCGGTGGGTCGACCAGCCCGCCCGGCCGACCGACACCCGGCCTGCGACCCGCACCGACCGTGCCGACCAGCGCGGCGGCAACGGCGGCCGCACCATCCTGCCGTGACCGGCACGTCCAGACCGGCCGCCCCGGCCGTCGAGCCGGCACACACCCCGCACCGGCCGACGTGGGACTGCGTCGTGTGCCCGGACGGTACGCCCTGGCCGTGTTCGCCGGCCCGCGTCCAGCTGGCGGAGGCGTACGCCAGCGAACCGCTCGCGCTGTCGGTCGACATCGGCGAGATGCTGACCGTCGCGGCTCGCGAGGCGGGTATCACCGACCCTGCCGAGCTGCACGAGCGGTTCGTGGCGTGGACCTGGATCGACGGGAGTCCAACGCGGTGACCGCGATGGACGACGGGCCGATCACCGATCAGGACATCGACGACGCGGCGGCCGGCGCCGTGCACGCACACGCCGCCGGCCACCGCTGTCACACCGACTGCCCCGGCACCGAGGACTGCCCGCAGCTGGTGTGGGCCCGTACCCGCCGGGCCATCGCCAAGTACCGCCTGGTGCGGCGATCCATATGACCGGGCCGATGGACGACGCCACGGCGGCGCGAATACTGGCCATCCACCACGGCCCGCCACCACCGGTCTGGCCACGATGCCCGGAGTGCGAGCCCGAGGGGTGCCCCGACCTGATCCGCGCGGTGCAGTGGCGCGCGGACCGACGGGATGAGCTGGACGATGCCGGCGTGGCCGACCATCCGCTGCTGTCGTGGCGGTGGCCACGCCGGACCACCCTGCTCTCAAGGCCATGGCGGTGCACCGTGCCGTCACGGCCGTGATCGTCGTCCGGGTCTACGGTCGGAGCGGGCAGCTGCTCTGCCTGGACGTGACCGCCGCCGCGCCGGGGGTGTGGCTGCGCGCCCAGACCGGTGAGCCGTGGTGGCCGGCGCGCTGGCGTGTCGTGGTGGAGTGGGCCTAGCCACGAGCATGCGGCGGTGCACCCGAGTCTCATCCCCGTAACGGTGGGTGTCGCCTGCCCGACGGTCCGATGGCGTGCTGCGGCCGCCGCTGGCACCGTGATCGCGCCCGCCCGTACCCCGACGGCCCCGCCCCGGCCGGCGACGGCGGGGCCCCACGAGAACCGAGGAGACGACGTGCGTAACAGAATGTTGGTGGCCGCGATCGTGGCGGCCGCCGTCACCGCTCTGGGCTGCGGTGCCGGCTCTGACGAGGACGCGGCCACGCCGGCCCCGACGTCGGCACCGGCGGACGACAGCCTTGCCTCCGCCGCTGCGGCCGCCGGGATCCCGCCTACCCCATCGCCTGAAGATTGGGCTGCCTACATCAGCGCGCTGAAGGACATCAACCCGGACATCGTCGGAGACAAGGACGAGAAGACGATCATCGACCGTGGCCGGAGCCAGTGCCAGTCAATCGGCAACGGCGAGGCAGACGAGGCAAAGCTCGTCCAGCTCACGAACTTGCGATTTTCGGCGCCGGGGTATCCGGACGGGTTCGGGGAGGAGACCGCCACCCAGATCCTGGCTGTGGTGCGGCAGTACATCTGTCCAGACTTCTGAGACATGGCGGAGCGGCCCCGCACCGGACTCGGTGCGGGGCCGCTGCTGTGTACGGAGGTCAGCGTCCAGGCGGGACCTCGTGTCGGGGTGCGGACGCCAGCCACGGCGCGTACCGCCGCATCCAGGCGTCGACGCCGGGGATGGCCATGACTCGGGTGATGGCGCCGGTGACCGCGACGACGCCGGCGACGGCCGGCACGGTGTCGATTCCGGCCTCGGTCGCGGCGAGCGGGATCAGCGGCAGCGCGGCGATCGCCGCGGCGACGGCCGTCCGGAGGGTGGCCCGCCACGGGTGGCGGGACTGGGTGGTGACAGGACTGGCCATGGTCATCGCTCCTCGTCGGTCGCGTCGACGGCCGCGCGGACAAGGCAGTCCTTCGCCTCGACCGCCCGGCGAATCGCGGTGGTCAGCTCCGGACCGTCCGGGAGGTCCGCGACGAGGTCGAGCACCGCGCTGCCGATGCGGGCAGATACGGCGGCCAGCGGTGGCGGCAGGTGCGACCAGGCAAGGTGCCGGGCGATCTGGACGGTCGACCGGTGTCGGCCGGTCAGCGCGGCCTCGATGCCGGCGCGGGTGCCGGCCGCCGCCTGCAGCGGATCGGCTGGATCGGTCGGGGTCTGTGGCACGAGGGTCTCCTATCTTTCACCGGCTCTATGCCGGCGATGGGCGGGCAAGGTGCAACTGTGCGGTCAGGTCCTCGACCTGGCCGCGCAGCTGCAGGATCGTGGCGTCGCGGGCGGCCAGGACCTCACGAAGCCGGTCCCGGTCGCCTTGGGTCCGGCGTAGCTCGTCGGCCAGGCCCGCCTCAGCGGTCGCCAGTTGCGCCAGCCGTGACTCCAGGTCGGTCACCCGCTGGCGAAGCCTCTCCTCTTCAGCACTGGTGAGCCGCAACGCCTCACGCAGGTCGGTGATCTGGCTCCGGGCCCGGTCCAGCGCGTCTCGCAGGTCACTTGTCAGCTGCTGGTAGACGTCCTGGCTGATCCGGGTCGTCTCGGCCTGCAGGTGCTTCGCCTGGGCGGCGGCGTGCTGGGCCTGGGCCTGGCGGAGCCGGCGGCCGACCATTGCGCCGGCGGCCGGCCCGCCGACCGCGGCGCCGAGCACCGCCGCGCCGGCGCCGACCAGCGCGGTGAGTAGGCCTGGGTCCATCAGTTGGTGGCGAGCAGCGCCCGGCCGAGCGCGGCGGCGCGCTCCTCGCCGAGGACCGCGACCAGGGCGGTCGCCGCTTCCTCCGGTGGCCGGGCGGCGAGCCCGGTCAGCACCCCGGCGATGATGGCGTCCTCGTCGACCCAGTCCCGGCCGAGCGCCTCCCGCACCTCCACCCGCAGGGTTGCGACGTCACGAACCGCTCTCGCGGCATCAGCGGCGGCACCACGGGCCGCCGTGTGCAGCGCCGGCCCATCCTTGGGGTAAATCCAGCCGTTGACCGCGATAGCGATCCTGCGGAGGTCTTCCTCACTGATCACGTCATCTCCTTCGACGATTTGCTTCGCCCTGGCCACGATCGCCGGCTTCTGGGCAACGATCGCCGGCCCCGGGCATTGGCTGTGTCCCCAGTCGTATCCGTTCTCGGCGCCCATGCTGTGGTGGCCGAGACCGCGGCCGTCAGGGGACGACGCGATCTGCAGCCGCACACCGTGCTCGGTGTGGGCACGGGCCAACAGCTGGGCGTTCGACTCCAGTTGCGGCGGGGTCAGCGGGTCCGGCAGGAAGCCTTCGTTCTCGATGCTGAGCCAGGTGCGGTTGCCGGCCCGCTGGGTCCATGCCCGGATGTCGGTGTCGACCATCTGTGCGATCCGGCCGTCCTTGGCCACGATGAAGTGCGACGACACCCGCGACGCCGGGTTGCGCTGCCAGGTGATGGTGCCGTCGAAGTATCCGGCGGCGATGTGCACCACGACGCCGTGATGCGCGTCCAGGCGGTCCGCCGGCTCGTCGGGTTTGCCGGTGCCGTTGCCGCTGTTCACGGTAGGGCCACGCCAGGTGGCGAGGTCTGTCCATCTGGCCAATTCAGGACACCTCCGGGAAGTCGTCGTCCCAGCCTGCTGCGTAGGCGAGCAGCCCGCCGACCAGGCCGACCAGCGCGGCGGCGGCGAGCACGATGAGCAGAGCCATGTCATTCCTCTCTACAGTGGCCGGCGGTAGTGGACATACAGCGCCGATGCCGCCTGGTTGGTGCCGGATTGCACGTCGAGCGGGGTGGCCGTGGCCTGCCGGACACGGACCTCCACGTAGTCGCCGGTCTCCATGCGCAGCAGCGGCGCGTGCGCCACCGACAGTGCCGTGTCCGACGTCGCCGGCCAGATGACTTCCCGCGAGCCGAGGACCGACACGCCGTTGAGCCACAGCCAGGCCAGGCGTCGGTCGGCGACGTACGGCTCCCACATGATGTGGCCGGAGACCTCGTACCAGCCGTCGACCTGGCACGTGTATCGGGTCGGCTCGCCGGAGTCCCAGCCGCCGTGCGTGTCCAGCTCCGCCACGTCCCATTCGACGCTCGTATCAGTGGACGCCAGGATCTCCTGCGCGGACGACATCCGCAGGACGGCGGCCGGCGGGTCGACCAGGGTCGCCAGGTCGTCGCCGGTGACGATCTGGCCGTCGGCGATGGTCATCGGGCGAGCCTCCACGGCGCTACGGGCCGGACCGGTGATCCGGCCAGGATGGTCTTGACCACGCCGTTGACCGGGGTGGCCGCGATGGTGAACGTCTGCCGGCCCGGCTCGAACAGTTCGGCGTCGTCGATGTAGGTCAGCACCCCCGACGTCGGGGTGCCGGTCAACCGGACCCGACCGGAGACCCGCGCCGCCGACGCCGGCGGGGACGAGGTCGCGGTGAGCTGGGTCCACGTGTCGGCGATGACGCCGGCCGTCACCGTGGTGGTGCCCAGCAGACCGCCGCCGTCGTCATACCACAGGATCTGCATGTCGATGACACGCGTCGACGCGCACCGCACCCACGCCGACCAGGTCCACGCGTACGCGCCGTCCAGGGCGTGCACCGGGATGACATCGGTGGCGGCGATCGCCTCGGCGCTGACCCCGTCGGGAGTCAGCAGCAGCGACGCCGACCCGGTGTGCGCCTGCGCGGTCGACCGGCCGACGGTGCCGCCGGTGCCGGACCAGCCCGACGCGTCAACCTCGAACGTTCCGTTGGGGTTGACGGGACCGGCCTGGGCGCAGCTGGTGGCGGTCAACCGCACCCCGGACACCAGCACCTCCATCGGGTAGTCCGGCGGCCGGACGGTCCACAGCGATCGGTTCCCGGCGGCTCTCGCCACCGGCAGCGCCGTGTCGACCCCGGCGTCGACGTCGGCGGTGGTCACCGAT
Source organism: Solwaraspora sp. WMMD792 (assembly GCF_029626105.1). NCBI lineage: Bacteria > Bacillati > Actinomycetota > Actinomycetes > Micromonosporales > Micromonosporaceae > Solwaraspora > Solwaraspora sp. WMMD792. Next base: position 7,473 of record NZ_JARUBH010000004.1, on the reverse strand, counting down.
CCGCGGGTGCCCGTGCGGGTCGTTGACGCCAGCACACCGACCCGGTACAGCGCGGCGGGGCTCGTCGACCACGTGATCCGCAGCGACGACAGGTCGAACTCCTCCGCGTAGCCCTCGACGATCTGCTCGACCGGGTCCGGCGGCAGCCCGAACGCGTCCAGGCCCTGCAGCTGGACCAGGTCACCGACGTCGACGGCGGCGGCCGCGTCGCGGGCGGTGTCGTCCCACGCCAGCGACGTCAGATCCACCGGGATCTGCGGGAACCGGGTCTCGTCGATCGTGCCGGCCGACAGCATCCACCACGCCGCCGACTCCAGCTCGGCCGCGTCGGCGACGTTGCGGTCCAGCTCGACCGGCATCCGGCCGACCCCGTCCGGATCGTCCGTCGGATCCTGCACGTTCAGCGCACCTGTCTCCTGGACGATGCGTGTCTCGGCGCCGGCCGTGCTCCGCAGGGTGACGTCGTTGACGATCAGCTTGTCGTCGTCGACCGGCGTCAACGGGGACGCCAGCCGACCGGACCCGTGCGCCAGCACCAACGGCGTCTGGTTGTACAGGGTGGACCGCAGCCGCATCACCAGCGCCCGGGTGCCGCGCGCCTCGGTGAGGATCGCGTCGTCCGCGTCCGCGCACTCCTGCAGCAACTCCAGCACCGACAACCGCCGCTGCGGACCCATCGGCGCCGACGACGCGGCGTCACCGATCAGCGAGGAGCCGGGCACCGACTCCTCGGCGCAGAGCCGCTCGAACCGGTCCCCGGCGGTCTCGCCGGCGTGGCCGGTGGCAGCTGACACGGTGTCCGAGGTGCCCGGGACCGGTGACCAGATCGCGACGTGCCCCAGCGACGGCATCAGGTCGTCGCCGTTCTCCCGCTCACGCGGGTTGAGCACCCACTCCGTGACCTGCCCTACCGTGCCGGCAAGCGTGTCGCTGAAGCTGGCGACGGTCGCGGCCAGCAGGCCGTCCACCCAGACTCGGATCCGGATGTTGCCGCCGTCCTGGTCACCGTCGACCCGGTAGTGGTGCGGCAGCCCGTCGGCGATCGTGAACGCGGCCCAGCCCGACCCGAAGCTGGTCAACGCCCGACCATAGAAGACGGTGAGACCCTCAGGAGCGACGTTGGCCTCGTAGCGCATCGTCTCCTCGGACGGATGATCCGTGAACGCGTCGGTCGTCTCCCACCAGATCGGCGTCCGGGAGTCGGCCTGGTCCCGGGGCTGGGTCATCACCCACTCGACACGCCACCCGGACCCGCCCGCCGGCTGAGGCACCAGGCCCCGCAGGGTGCCGCCCCGGGACAGATCCACCACCGGCGCGGACCCCGGCCCGACATCACCGGTGCCGAACTCCGGCAGCCCGGCCGGAGGGATCGGCTCACCAGTGTTCGGCGCCTCGAACCGGGAGTAGCCGAACGGCCGCGCCGGCGGGCACCCGGGGATCGGTGACCGGGCCAGCGGCGCCCCCGCCGGATCCTCCAACGGCCAGTAGCCGGCCGGCCCGGTCGCCGGGATCGCACGCCGCAACGCGGACTGCAGCGGCGCGGCCGACACCGTGTGCCGCAGCCCGTACGCGGTGACCTCCACCCACCGCACCGACGCGGTCAGATCCCACTGCGCCGGCCACTCCAGCACATCGCCGACGAACCGCACCGGCGCGGTGGTCAGCTGCGGCACGGTGACCCGGATCGGCACCCGCCGACCGATCACCCCGAACAGATCCGAGCGCGGATTGCGCCGCGAATAGCGGCCCACCACGCCCGCCGCGACCCGCGACGCACCGTTGTTGATCATCAAAGTGCAGGTCGCCGCATCCGGCTCGCCGCCCTCGTTCTGCGTGCCCCGGGTGATCCGCACCTTCCGCTTGTTGAACACATCCGCCGAGATGTCATGCCACTCGCCGGCGTAGAACAGCTCAGTGACCGGCGTGAAACGGGTGCTCACCGGGCACCCCGCTGCCCGAACGCCAACTGCACGTTCCCGCGACCCTTGACCCGCACCAGCTCCCGGATGATCTCCAACAACAGGGCCATCAGTCGGCTGCCGTCGCCCTCGAACAGGACCGTCGTGTCCCCGCCGCCACCGTCCAGGTCGCGGGCACCGCGCGGCAACGGCACCACCGCCTCGTCGTACCGGCCCTCACCGATCACCGCCAGCCGGCCACCCGGCGTCGCCGGCACGATCCCACCATCGGCCAGGTACGGGATGTTCGGCGTCGACAGGGTCACCGACGGGATGTCCAGGCCGAGGACCGACCCACCACCCAACGTCAGCGAGAAGTTGTTCCACCGGGCGATCAGCCAGTTCAGGGCAGTGCGGAACGCCGTCTTCAGCCCGTCGAACATGCCCCGCGCGCCGCGCGACAATTTGCCGGGGAGTCCTTTGAAGAATGCAACGAACCGGTCGATCCTCGACTGGATCTCGTTCCACATCGCGACCGCGATCCGGCCGACACCCTTCCAAAAGCCGGAGAAGATGCCCCACCACGTCTTAAACAAGGCGATAAAGAACTTCCCGATCGTGATCCAAACGGTGGAGAAGACCGTCCACCACAGCTTGGCGAGGGTGATCACGGTATCGAACAGCCACGTCCAGCCCGTGACGATCCAGTCGACCGCCCACTTCACGACCGCCACGATCGCCGTCCAGATGACCGACCACAGGTCCTGGAACCACGTCGTCTGCGTCGCGATCCACACGATCACTGCGACCAACAGAGCGACACCGGCGATGATCAGCAGGACGGGGCCGAGGGTCGTCGCCATCACGATGCCCCACGCGGTCTGCACCGCCGTCCAAATCTTGACCGCGATAACAACGAGCGCGATCGCCGTAGCGAGAATGCCGAGGCCGGTCGCCAACGGCACCACCCAGTCCGAGTTTTTCTGCAGCCAGCCGAAGGTGGCTTCGATGTACGGCACGGCATCGGCCAGCGTGGTGACCAGGGCCAGTTCGGCCTTCCGGCGGAAGTTGTCGAGTCGCTGGCTGGCCGAGCCCTCCAGCGCGGCACCGGCCGAGTCGCTCGCCCCGGCCACGGTCTCCAGGCCGTCACCCACCGACGCCATCGACTGCAGAAACTGCGGGATGTCCGACTTGTTGAGGTCCTCCAACGGCGCGCCGAACAGCGCGATCGCCTGCTCTGCCTGGCTGGTCGGGTCCTTGATGGACGCCAGTCCGCCGACGATCTTCTGAAACGCGGCCTGGGCGCGGTCACCACCGGCCAACAGGTCGTTCGACATCTTGTGCGCGTCGAGCCCGATCGACTCGTACGCGGTCTTCGTCGAGTCGGACATCTCGGTGGCCAGGAGCGTCATCTCTTTGATGGCGTCGCCGGTCTTGTCCAGACCCCACTTGCCCTTGGTCGCGGCGTCGGTCAGCAGCGCGAACGTCTGCTCACCGCTGAACCCGACCGCACGGAAGAACTGGCTGTACTCGTCGGCGACCTCCAACACGTCCGGCACCAGTGCCTCCGGTACGCGCCGGCTCGCCGCGGTGATGAGGTCCAGGGCGTGCGTCGCGTCCCGCGCCAGCCCGGACCCGATCAACGTGGAGGCGTACTGCGCGGCCGCTGCGACGTCGACGCCCCACGCCGTCGCGTACGCCTGGGTCCGTACGGTCAGGTCCTCCAGCTTCGCGGCGTCCCCGTCCGGCACCAGTCCGGACGACAGCACGGCCCTGGTCGCGGCCATCGCGTCGGCAGCGCTGGCCGCGAAGCCTCTCCCGTAGACCTCGCCGGCGACATCACCCACCTTCGCCGCGAGCACCGGATCACCCAGCCGGGCCTCCAGCTGTGCGCGGGCCCGGTCCAGGTCCATCGCGCCGGCGATGCCGACGGCGAGGGTGGCGCCGATCGCGACCGCGCCGATCGCAGCGGACTTCTTGACCGCCTGCCACGTCCGGTTGAACGTCGACCGGATCGCTTTGGTGCCTTTCTCAACGCCGCCGGCGTCGACGCCGATCTTGACCATGAGGTCCGCCAGAGTCGCCACCCGGGTCACCTCCTCGACGTGTACGGCCGCCCATCTGGGCGTTGAGTTGTTTGATCAGCCGCAGGTGGTCGTGCTCGTCCTGCGGGCCGGCGGCCGCCTCCGGGCGGTCCCATTCCGGAATGAAGTCCTCCGGCCGGTACCGCTTCCCGCGTTTGCCCCGGTTCGAGTTCGCGATGGTCGACGCCACGATGGCGGCCTGGATGTCGCCGCGGGCCGGGCCGAGCGGCCCGGTCACCCGCTCGTACGCCATCCACCCGGCGACCTCGCGCGAGTCCATCGCCGCGAGCATCACCCCGACCGGCATGCCCAGGGCGAGCGCTAGTCGGTAGCGGAACTGTCGCTCTGGGCGCTGTCGAAATCCGCCGTGAGCTCGTCGACGTCGTCGTCGGACAGGCCCGCGATCCGCTGGCATGCGTCGTAGATCCGGTCCAACGGCTTCGCGTTCTTCCGCGACAAGGCGGCGATGTCGTCCTCGGTGAACATCTTCCGCCCGGTGCCGTCGACCGCACACAACACGATCAGCTTCGCGCGGGCGTTGCGCATGTTGACCTTGCGGTCCCGGCCCCGCTGCTGCAGCAGCGACTGCTCGAAGCTGTCCCGCTCGGCACCACTGATGCTGCGGATGCGGACGGTGCCGCCCCACTCCGGCACGGGCACCTCGTCGAAGGTGCGGTCGGACGCGCCGAGGATCTGGTCACGGCTCAGGAAAGTCATCGGTCGTCAGCTCCCGGTCGGGGTGAGGGTCGGCTTGCCGCTGATCTTGACGGTCAGACTGCGGCCCATCTTGTCGTCGTACGGGAACTCGTCGCCCAGCTCGGTGAGGATGCCGGCGAGGTCCCACGTGTGTTCGTCTGCCGTGTCCGGCAGGATCACGATCTGGTAGTTCCGCGGCTGGTCGTCGTCGAAGTCGTCGTCCAGGTCGTGCGTCGCCTCGGTCGGGTCGTAGTTGATCTCAAGGCTGACCTCGCCGCCGTCCTTGAGGCTGCCGACGAACTGCATCCACCCGTCCGGGCTGTCGTGGGCGGTGACGTCGATCGTCTCCCGCGTCCGCGCCGGCCCGGAAATGCTGGTCACGTTGGCGATGGCGGTGAACGCCTCGGTCGGCGTGGCACCGTCCCCGCGCTTGAACTGGGTGCCGAACGCGTCAAGTCCAGACACGCTGCTACTCCTCTACCTGCGATGTGATGATCCGGAACCGGATCACGTGATGACGCACCTGCGGGTCCGTGGTCGGCACCGCCTGGTCGAACTCGTTGCGGATCGACACCACCCGGTGCCCGGTCACCGTCAGCTCACGCGGCCGGTGATCCAGCAGCACCCCGATCCGCCGGGCGATCGCCTGCCCATCGGCGTTACCCCGCGCCTCGGTCCACACGTGCACGGTGACGGTGATGTTCCGGCCGAACCCGCCATGGTCGTTGTCCGGGATGGACAGGTGGTCACCGATCCGCACGTACGGCTTCACCGCCGGCTCGGGGACCTGGTCCCACACGCCGGTGACCATGCCCATCAGCGTGTTGTCGCCGGTCAGCCGGGCGTGGATCGCGGCCTGCACCGGGTGGATCGGCGACTGCGACCCGTCCCCGGGTGCGGCCTGCACGTCGACGGCGGCCGCCGCGTACCCGGACAGCCCACCGGCGTCGGTGACCCGGGCCAGGATCGCCTTCACGCCAAACGTGGCGTAGGCGTGCGTGAGGATCGGGGTCGACCCGGACGTGGTGGTGCCGTCGCCCCAGTCGACCCGGTAGGTGGCGTCGTCCAGGCCGTCCGGGTCGGTCGCGGTGATCGTCACCTCGACCTGCAGACCGTCCGACGCCACGTCCACCGCGGTGATCGTCGGCGCCGTCCCCGACGCCACACCCAGGTCGTACGCGACGTCGACGCCGTACCAGTTCCCGACCGACAGCGACGGGAACGATCCCGGGTTTTCGTTGTAGACACCGTTCGGCACCGCAGCGCTGGACAGCGTCGTCACGGCACCGTCGGCCGACACCACGGCGTCGTCCAGGGCGTCGACGAGTACCCCGTAATTCCCACCTGTCGGGTAGGACACCACGTACTGTTCGCCGGCGAGGCGCTCCACCGGTGACGACAGTTCGTGCGTCGACCAGCCCACCGGGAGACTGGTCGGCATCACCGCCGAGGCGAGGAGCACCCCGCTCGTGGTCCAGATCTTGCCGACCCGGCCGGGGTAGTCGATCTCGTTCTCGCCGGCCCACACCCGCACGTGCGTCAGGGTGATCGGCTCGTTCGCCTGCTGCCTGCTGCCGAGCTCGTAGTCTTCCGGGTCGGCGGCCTCCTGCGGGTCGGCGCCGGACCAGCCGACCGCCATCAGCGGGCCAGCTTCCGCAGCGACACGCCCGTCTCCTTCTTCACCCTGCGCGGGAACCGCCGCCGGGCCCGCTCGGCGGCCGGCTGCGCGAACGGCTGTTCCGGGGTGTCCTCGGTGCCGTGCTCGACGAACGTCGCATGCCGTGCCGTGGCCACCGCCCGGCCGGTCAGCCCGCCGGCGTCGATCTCCTCCTGCACCGACTCGGCCAGGGCGCCGGTGTCCCGGGGCGCGCCCTCACGCATGTCGTCGGCCGTCTCCCGCGTCTCCCCGATAACCGCCCGCCGGGCACCCTCCTGCACCGCTGCCGGCATCCGGTCCAGGCGGCGGCCGAGCAGATCCATCCCGGCGACCGACACCGTCGTGTCACGCGCCACCCGCATCCCCCTCCAGATCTGGTGACTCGAGTTCAGCGGCCGCGGACCGCAGCGCCAGCGCCAGCACCCGGCGCAGCAGACCGCCGTCGACGGACGCTGCCACCTCGTCGCGGTCGACGGTCACCGTGCCGATCTCGGTCTCCGCCGACCCGCCGATCCGGATGTAGACCGGCAACGACACCGACGCCATCAGCGGCGGCCCGGTCTGGGCGACGTCAGGTGGCGGCGGATAGCGGCCAGGTCGGCGGCGATGGCCAGCAGCGACCACGCCACCGACCCGGCCGGGTCCGACCCGTTCGCGCACTCCTCCGCCCATGCACGCGCCTGGCCGGGCTCGACCTGCGGCCGCCGGTGCGGCGGGCTATCCACTGTGCGCCTGCCGGTACGCGTCGACCAGGTCGGCCGGGATCTTCCCCCGCCGGGGCACCGGCAGACCCTGCCCGGTGGCCCACGCCCGGATCTTGGCCCGGTCGGCGGCGGTCAGCTCCGACCCGGCCAGGTCCGGGGCGGCCGGCTCGGCGGCGGCCGCCTCGTCCCGGGTGCCGTCGTCGGTTGCCGGGTCGGGCTGGCCGGCACCGGCCGGGCCTGGCTCCGGCGGTGTGCCGACCGCGTACGCGTCAGGGTCGTGGCGCAGCACCTCGTCGACCCGGTCCACCGCGTCGGCCACCTCGGCGGGCAGGCCGTCGCGGTGGCCGACGGCAGCCTCGACCAGGGTGGCCGCGACCGCCGCCAGGTGGTCCCGCATCAGCAGCACCGTCCGGGCGTACGCGCGGACCCGGTCC
>NZ_JARUBH010000003.1 GCF_029626105.1 Solwaraspora sp. WMMD792 | reverse complement strand
CCCCCCGCCCCGGGGGGCACCCCCCACCCCTACCGTCACCGTCAGTGACAATCAGGCCAGGATGGGCGCCTCGATCCGGCCGCCGCCTCGTCGGCCGCGCCGCGTTGCTCGCTGCCGCGCCCTGCTGCCCGGTCCGATGCGCGTGACACCGCGAGCACACCCCGCGAAGGTTGTGGTCGCCGTGATCCTCCGGGTCGCCGATGTGGTCGACCTCGGTGGACTGTGCGCCCCTGCAATGCGTGCGCAACGTGCACGTGCGGTCGCGGCGCAGGATCCGCGGGACGATCCGGGTCCGCCACCCCCGGGGCAACGGGGCGGTACGCCACTGGCTGGGGGTCTTGCGGGGGCGGGGATCCATCACGCCGCACTTCCCGATCGTGGGCAGACTCCTGGCGCTGCACCAATGATGAGATTGGAACGCGATCTTGTCAAAGTGCCCTCCGTCGCCCTGGCCGGCCCGCGCGTCCGGTATGTGCCTCGACGTTCAACAACTGCTCAGCCTGATAGCCGTACACCCGGCCACGGCGTGCCGGCGGGTCGACGTGAGGGAACGCGGCCGCGTCGGGCGGGCAGGCCGGGCAGTCCGCCGGATCGGCACCGGCGACATGCCCGGCAGCACGGGACCTGCGCACCCAATCACCCAGGCAGTGGCGGGCCACCTGCAGCTGCAGCACGGCGTACGAGGTGGTCCACCACTGCCGGCCCTGCCCGTCGACGACCACCCCGCTCACCGTACGGTCCGCCGATCCGACCAGCCGCCATGCCCGGCCGCCGCCGAACCGGTCACCGGCCGCCCTTGCCGGGCGACCCGGTCCGCGATCGCCACCGCCTGCGCCAGCGTTGGCAGCTCCGCCCGAGTCCAGACGTGGGCGAGGCCCTGACGGCGGTCCCGCCGCAGACACCCGCACCCGGCACCCGCGCACCGGCAGGCCCGTCGGACACACGAGATGGTCCACAGCGACTTGTCCGCGCCCGGGTGGGCCAGCTGCAGCGACGGCGACCCGCAGGCCGGGCAGCGCCACGCCACCGGCCGCACCGGCTCTGCCACCACCCCGGCCGCCTGCCGGGCGGACGCGACGGCGGTCGCCAGCTCGTCGACGAGCCAGCTGAGTCGTCGGCGGTCGCGTAGCTCGTCGACGACCGCCGGCCGGCCCGGCCCGGCCTCGTCGAGCCAGGACAGCACCTGGTCGACGTCGGGCCCGCCGACCCAGCTGGCGTGCTGCCAGGCGGCCACCCGGTGCGCGATGTCCAGCACCCGCCGGCGTACGGAGGCCTGCGCGTCGACCACCGTGACCGAGGCGGCCGCCGGCGACGGGGGCAGAGCCGACAGGCCACGGGAGATGTTCCACTGCCGGTACGCGCGATCCGCCCGGCCCTGCGCCTCCAGCCGCTCCGCCTGGGCGTCATCGACCGGCCGGCCCGGCCGGCGCTCCCGGCCCGGCTCGACCAGCAGGGCCAGCCACGAGTAGGCCTCCCGCAGCGCCTCGATCTGCCCGCGCACCGCGTCCGGCGTCGGGTCGGTCTGGTTAGCCACCGGTGGGTTCCTCTCCGGGCGGACGGGTGGGCACCGACCCGGCGGGCCAGCGGTAGTCCGGTGGGCCGGGGTCGGGGATCGCTGGGTGGTCGGCTGGTGGTGGTGCGGTTGGTCTGGCAGGTCCGCGGCTGCGTCGGTGGTAGATGTCCGGGTACTCCTGGGACCTCACTGGCTGGCCGGTCCAGGCTGCGGCGGGCGGGGGTGGCGGTGCTGATGAGCGCGGTGGCCCGCCCCGACCCAGCCCGGACCCTTCCGGGCGCTGTTCCCTCATCGGGCCGTCGCTGGTCGGTGCTGGTGTTGGGTGCAGTGGTGGCGTGTGATCGTCGTTCGCATCACTGTCGGGACCGGTGATCGGTTCGTCATCGCGATCACTGGTCGGTTTTTGTTCGTGTTCGTGGTTCGTCGTTGATTGGTCGCTGATCGGTCGGTGATCCGCCGGGGCGGCCGGGATGGCGCTGGCCGGCGGCGGGTCGAGCACGACGGGGCCGCGCGCGTGCCACGCGGCGGCCTCCTCCGGGGTGGGCGGGGGCAGCAGCACCATGTCCGCCTCGTCGGGCGTCCTGTGCCCCTTGGACTCGTTGCACCGGCCACACGCCACGACGAGGTTGCGTCCCTCGGGGCCGGCCGGCGCGTCTGGGTCGACGTGGTCGTACTGCAGACGCTTGCGTGCGTCCTTCGCGCGGCCGCTCTTGGGGTTAAGTGGCCCGCTGTGGCAGAAGCGGCAGCAGCCGCCGTCGCGGCCGTACACCAGTGCCTTCAGCCTGCTGTCGCGCAAATCAGCCTTCTGCGCGCGGTTGCGGTTGTACTCCTTGCGCGACGGGTTCCGCTTTGAGAACGCATGGACGCGGTAGGCGTAGCCGTCGATCCACACGCCGTCGCCGAGGCACTCGCACTCATCACCACGCCGGTGGAGCAAGGGCGGCCGGTCCAGCACCGCCGTCGCCAGCAGCGCCAGGACCTTGGGCCGGCCCCGGCACTGAGTCAACGCGGCCTGCTCGGTGAGGTAGCCGTCCGCGAGCACGCCGGCGGTCGTGCTCTTGCATCGGACGTACGCGGACTGCAGCCGGTCCGCCATGTCGACGTTCCCTGCGCTGAGCACATCCCACACCGGCCAGTTCGGGAAGGCGTCGTCTTCGAGCCAGTAGGGCATTACCGCCCCCCGTAGATGATCATCAACGTCTATGGATTCCTGTGGATGCGATGCGGCCCGGCCCGCCGTTTCGGCAGGCCGGGCCACGGAGAACAGCAGCTGGGCAAGGGCGATGGACTCAGTCGGGCGGCGGGTCGTCGGCAGACGCCTCGGCCAGTTGCCGCCGCCAGCCCTCGGCCACGGCGAGCAGCAGGAACGGCCCGCCAAGTTGCCCGCCGCACCTGTCGAGGATCTGCTGGCATAGCCGGATAAGGGCGGTCCGCTGCTCAGTCAGGCGGGCGACCTGCGCGCGCAGCGCCTCCACCTCGTTGGCGGCGGCCGCCGTGCCGGGCATCACCGGCACCGGCACGCCGACCCGGCGGAGCGCCTGAACGGCGTCGCAGGCGAGGCGGCCGAGCTCGGCCCGGACCGCCGCCTCCACATCCTGCTGACTCGTCACTCAGCCCACTCCCGTCTCGATGTCGTCCAGTCGCACCGGCTGCGCGCCGGCGCAGGCCTCGCACAGCGAGCCCGGCTCGCCGACGTGCGGCCGGTAGCAGCCCGCGCAGGACACCAGTTCGTCCAGCACCGGCGGCCGGGCCGGCCGAGGCCCGGCGGTCGCCTGCGGTGGGTCCGGGACCGGTTCGCCGGCGAGCGCCCGCCGCACCAGCGCGGCACCACGGTGGGCACGCTCGGCGGCCTCGGCCGGTGTCCGGGCCCGCCGGGCGGCCAAGTCCTGCTGCACACGCCGGAGGTCGCGGTTACGCACCGCCGCCTCCGGTCAGGTGGTAGCGGCCGTGCCAGGAGTACCGGCCCTTGCTGATGAGCTGCGGATCGACCGGTGCTGGCTTGCCAGCCTTGGTGGTCGGCACGACGAGGAGGCCGATCAGCCCTAGGTGGTCGCGGACCCTGATGAGGTGGTCCCACGTGCTGTGCACCCAGACCTCAGTCCCCAGCTCCTGTCGCGCGGGCTTGGTCGGGTCACCCATCGGTCACCTGCGTCAGCAGGATCTGCGCGACCCGGGCAGCGCGGTCACACGCCGTCGCCCAGCGCCACGCGTGGCCGGTGACGGTGTGCTCGTCGCCGGACGGAGTGATCACCGTGGCGTGCCACCGCCAGCGCCGGCCGAGCCAACCCGCGCGCTCGACGCCCGTCGACGCCACGGCGGCCGCCGGCGACGCTGGCGCCGGTTCGGCGACGGCCGGCCGGGCCACCGGCTTGACGGGGGCGGGCCGGACCGGTGCCGGCGTCCGGAGGGCGGGCCGCCGGGCCTGGCCGAGTGACCTGCGGACGTCGTCCGGGTAGACGGCCTGACCCGGCCGGGCAGCCATCGCGGCCCGGTACGCCGTCTCGAACTCGTCATCCTCAATCGGCATCTCGTTCTCCCAAGATCGCGGCGTCCCGAGCCGCCGCAGCGGCGGCGAGGACCGGGGACACCGGGGTGGTTGGCAGGGTGATCGGGTGGTGCGCGTCGCCCGGCTCGCCGAGCAGCCCGCACACGACACAGACCCGGCGGCCACGGTGGTCCGCCGGCAGATCTCGTGTGGCCTGGTGGAGGTGCGGCGGTACCCGCGACCGGGCCGGGGTGCGGCGGGTCACCGGGATGCCTCCTCGATGACGCCGGCCGGGTCGACGAGCGTTGGTCCGTCGTGGCCGGCGTCGCGGCCGCCACGCACCCGCACCGGGTCGGGGAGCACCGAGGCGGCCGCCGCCTGTTCCTGGCGGCGGGCCTCGGCCCGCCGGCGCCGCCAGCACAGCGATCCGACCCGACGCGCCCGCGCTTTGGGGTCGGTGAGCGGCGTCGCGCAGTCCAGGCACAGCACCGGAGGCAGGTCCGGCCGGGCCGGCGGGCGCGCGGTCACGCCAGTCCCTGGGCTCTGAGCCGCAGCATCCGGTCCGCCTCGGCCGTCAGCAGGGCGGCGGCACGCACGAGGTCGGCGACGCGGTCACCGTGCTCCGGATAGCCATCGACGTACGGCCAGTCGAGCCAGGTCGACTCCGGATCGGCCCACCAGCACGCCATCTGCCACAGCTGGCCGGACGTGCGCTGGTCATCGTGGACGGCGTCGTACCGCTTGCGTTCGATCTGCCGGAGCCGTTCCTCCGCGACGCGCAGCAGGGCCGGCGACTGGCAGGACCGGGGCGCGGCCTCCGGCACCATCCGGGCCCGCAGCACATCGCGGACCCGACCAGCGGCGGCGACCGCCCGCGACCAGCGGCTCTCACCCGCTGCTGCGGCGTCCGCCGACTCGATCGCGGCCGCCAGGTCGACCAGCAACTCCGGTGACTCGAGCGCCGTCCGGGTCTCCGGCGGCACCCGCCACAGCGCCGGCTGGGTCTGCCCGGTCACTGGCTGACTCCCCGAACCGGTGAGGCGGCCATCCGGCGCAGCGTGTCGACGATCCAGTCGACTTCCTCCACCGGGCCGCCCGGCGGCCGCGACTGGTCGACCACGCCGGCCGACCCGATGTGTCCGCACCACTGGCTGTACTGGTGGCTCATCGCCCGCAGACGCGGCAGGTAGATCAGCCGCGTCCCCGGCCGGGGTGGCTGGACTCCGGCGTCCCGCAGGTCCCAGTCCAGGGCGGAGACCTCCCACTCCGACCAGGCCACGACCCGCCGACCGGTCACCCAGGCCGCCACGCCCGGCGCGGCGGCCTCGACGAGCCGGCCGCCGGCCGGCAGGTCCCGCTTGCGTTTCGGCCGCCGGTCCGGGATCAACGTGATGTGCAGCCGGTCCACCGCCGGATCGGCGAGCGACACGACGACGAGTTCGGCGACGGCGGTCCGCTTCACCGTCTGCCCCGGCCCGGCGGGGGCCAGGTCGATCGACCGGGTCGCCACCACCATGGCGGTCGGGTCAGCGAGTGCCTCGGCGGCCCAGGCGGAGGCCTCGGACCGCTGCTGGGCGCGCCAGGCGCGGACTTGGTCGTAGCGGTCCTCGGCGTCGCAGGCCGGGCACCGGTGCGCGCCACGGCCGTTCGACGGCAGCGGCCCGCCGGCGTCCCACCCGCACACCTCGCAGTGCCGGGGGTAGACGCGGCTGGCCTCGGCCGCCGCCCGCTGCCGGGCGGTCAGCGGCCGCATCGCCACGGTGTCGGCGACCGTGAACAGGTGCGTGGTGTCCTTGCCGCGGCTGTAGCGGAGGATGCCGGCCGGGGCCTGGTCGGGTGCGGGCTTGCGGCGCATCCGGCGCAGCATCGTCACCGTGGCCAGGCCGTCCGGGATCTCCCGCACGCCGTACACCGGCAGGTTGGCCGTCATCGGCTCACCTCTGTCTGTGTCTGGGGTGATGGCCAGCAGTGCGGGCACCAGGCCGCGCGGTAGCGCTCGGCGACCACGGCGGCCGCGAGCACCTGGCCCTGCTCCCGCTCGGCGGAGCTGACGAACCGGCCGCACACCGTCCGGCGCTGCTTGTCGTCGGTCGTCGGCCGGATCTTGTGGGCGGTGACACCGGCACGGGCGACCGCGATCCACACCTGTGCGCGTGCGCCGGCCGCGCCGGCGAGCTCCGCCGGTGGGGCCGGGGCCCGGGTGGCCGCACGGCGCGGCCACCCGGGCGTACCGGCGGTCACCACGACCCGCCCCGGGCCGTCGACCTGGCCACGTGCTGCGCGAACCACGGATTGACGCCTGCTGTGGCTGGGTTCGCGGCGGCCCACTGGCCGGTGCCGTCGTCCGGCGGCTCCGCCCGGCGCCGGCCCGTGTCCACGACGGGCACCGGAGCCGAGCGGTACACCCCGCCAGCGGGCGCCGTACGTCCGGTCACGGGCTCCGGCCAGCGTTCGCCGTCGACCGGCTCCGGCCACGGCAGGGCTGAGGCGGGCAGGTCCTGCGTCAGCTCGACGCGCAGCGCCGACAACTCCCCGGTGTGCATGTCCCAGCCCTCGTGCCGGTCCTCGGCGGCGGCGGTGCTGAGGAGGCCCCGGCGCACGGCGGCCGCGAGCGCGGCGACCACCAGGCAGGCTGCCGCGACGATCAGCAGAATCATTGCTGCTGTCCTCTCTGCTCGGTCTGGTCGTGGGCGGTGGTGCTGGGGCGGGCGAGGTCCAGGGCGTCGCGGACGTCGCGGGTCAGGCCCGCCACGCGGGCGGCACGGGCCCAGGGGTCGCCCCGGCCCGCACCGGCCACGGTGACCGCGATCAGCGCCACCACCGCGCCGATCACCGCGCTGACCGGTACCGACACCGCCACGGTGATCGCGACGACCGCCCAGGTCGACAGGTCGTGATGGCGCGGCCGGACGGCGAGGGCGGCGGTCACGGACGCCCAGTGCTCGTTCAGGCGGCGGGTCCGCCGGCGGCGCACCACCACGGCGGCCCGGAGCGCGCCCGCGAACAGCAGCAGCGCGGCCGCCAGCCACAGCGGGTGGATCGGCGCCGTCCACCATCCGGACCCGGCCCAGAAATGCGAGGCGAACACCTTCATCGGCGCGCACCTCCCGCCGGCTGGTGCTCGTCGAGCAGCGCGGCCAGGCGGTCGTGCCACGCCCGGTCGGCAGCGGCCCGCCGCGCCTGCCGGGCCGCCACCCGGGCCGCCCGATCAGCCCGCCGGGCGGCGGCCGCACGGCGTGCCCGACCGGCCAGCACCCGCACCGCGTGCCCGCCAGCGACGATCAGCGCCATGATCAGCAGCCCGCCGGCCTCGGGCAGCGCGGCTGCGATCCCCGTGGTCACCGGCGATCACCGCCCAGGGCGGTCCGGATCGCGCCGAGCACCAGGCCGGCCGTGTCCGGGGTCTCCCACATGCCCCACAGGGCTTGGCGGAGGCAGGCCGGGAGCAGTCCGCGGCTGCCCAGGCTGCAGGCCAGGGACAGAAGGTGGTGCTGGGCGTCGGTGATGTCGTCGCCCAGGGCGTCATCCAGTGCGGCCAGGTGCAGGGCGTTCCATCCGACGACGCCGGGTGAGGTGATGCGTCGGGTCACGGCCGGGTGGTCGAGCAGGCCGGCGCCGGCCAGCAGTTCGACGGCGGCGGCCTCGCACGGGTCGGTTGCCTCGGCCAGCAGCGCGGCGGTGACGTCGGCCGGCTGGCCCGGTGCCGGGGTGGCCGGGGGGCGTGGCGGGTCCTGCGCCAGCGGTGCCGGGCCGGCGGCCCGGCCGGCGGCGTGCGCCCGCGCCAGGAGGCCGATCACGACCTGCACGGTCGCGGTCTCCCAGCTGGCCAGCCAGGCGAGCACCCGGTGGTCCAGGTCGCCCAGCTCGACGCCGGCGTCGACGGCGGCGGCGATCAGGGCTGCCCGGCGCGTGCCCTCGGCCGTGCCGTCACCGGGCCGGATGCGGCCGGTGGTGTGCAGTTCGGCCAGTTGCCGGGGCAGTGGCGCGGCCAACGCCTCGTCCTCGCTGTTGTACGGTCCGATCTTGGCGGTCACAGGTCACCCCCGGTCGGCTGTGCCGGCACCACCACGGCGGCGGTTCCCCGCGCAGGCGGGGCCGGCTGGTCGGCGGGGTCGGCGTCGTTGTAGACGTACATCTCGATCGACAGCGGCGCGGACGACCCGCCGAGGTCATCGGCCGGACCGCCGCCGGTCAGCAGCTCGGCGACCAGGCGCTCACCGACCGGGACCACGTCGGAGCCGAGCTCGGCGGCGAACGCCTGCAGACCGGCGAGGTTGGCGGCGCGGCCGGTCACCTGCAGCCGGTCGACCGGCAGGATCGACGGGTCCCGCTCGGCGGCCGCGACCAGGGCGCGCAGCCCGTCCAGCATCAGCTGACGGCGGGTCCGCACACGCAGCGCCTCGGCAGCGGCGGCCACCGTCTCCTCGTCGACCAGCGGCACCAGGTCGTCGGCGTGGTGCTCGGCGTACTCCGGGCCGGCCAGGAGCACCCCGACCAGTCCGGCGGCGCCAACCTCGACGGCGCGGACCTCGACACCGGGCACGTCGTCCCGGCCGGTCGCCACCCACATCCCCGGCCGCAGCTCGGTGGCACGCACCGACGGAATCGCGTCGTCTGGGGCCCGGCCGGCGTCGACGGCGGTGACGTTCGCAGCTGCGAGCACCGCCAGGCGCGGCCACGCGCCGGCCGGCACGTCGGCCAGGTCAACTCCCTCGGCGGAGATCTCGCCGCACCGCACCCGCTCCGGAGCGCCGACCAGCCCGGTGTCCAGCCCGCCGGTCCGGGCCTGTTCCGTCACCACGTCCTCGTGCCCGGCGCAAACCCAGATGGTGCCCGCGTACGTCCGTGGGCCGGTCCAGCGCAGCGGGTGTGGCTGCGTCGCCACACCGGCCACCGCCGGCCGGCCGCACCGCTGGACGACGTCGACGGCGACGTCAGCGGCCGGGGACACCGGCACGTCCTCCGGCGAGTCGGCGGTGGTGGCGCCGGCGATGTGCTCGTCCAGCAGCGCCAGCGCCGGAGCCATGCTGTCGAATCCGTCCACGGCCAGCCCGCAGAGGCACCTGGCGCCGCAGCCGGCCGGGCCGGACCAGCCGCCCGCCACCCCGTGCCCGCCGGCGTCACCGGCCGGGTCGGGGTCGGGGGTCGGGTCGACCGGTGCGGTCTCCGGACCGGGGCCGGTGCCCGCCGCCGCCCGCTGCAGCGCCTGGTGCTCCGGTCCGCCGTCGGGGGTGAGCACCGAGTCGGCGGCGACCCGCCAGATCTCGCCGCACACCGCCGCCGTCGGGATGATCGGCGCGAACACATCGACCACGAGGCCGGCGGCGCGCAGGCCGGCGGTGGCCTGGTCGACGTGCGCATCGCACGTCGAGACGGTGCCGGCGTACGCCCCGGTCCGGATCACACCCGGGCGGATCGGGGTCGGCTGGCCGGAGTCGTCGTTGGTGGTGGCCACCACGGTGTTGACGGCCGGCTGGCCGCAGATGTCGGACCTGGTCGGTACGGTGTCCGGTTGGTTTTCGGTACTCTCGTGTTCCACGTCGACCTCTCACGTCGATGGTTGGGATGGGTGGCCCTTGCCGATGTCGCGGCGAGGGCCGCTGCCGTTTGTGGATGGGGTGCGTGCGCCGGCCCTCCCCGGCACGGCGCACGCACCCGACGACGCCCGGACCGCCGTGGGGAAGACCGGCGGACCGGGGCGGTGGCGGCGAACAGCACCAGGGCGCCGGCGGCGGCCAGGGCGGCCGGGTCGACCAGCCCGCGCGTCAGCAGCTCGGCGCCGCCGACCGCGACCAGGCCGACCAGCGCGCCCAGCACGAGGGCCACGCCGAGCAGCAGGCGCAGCGCACGAAGTGCTCCCCGGCCGGCCGGTCGTAGCGACCGCTGGAGTCGGCCCGTGGGGACCACTCCAGGTCCCGGCCGGCCGGGGAAGACCGGGGTTACCCGGCCGGCGGCGGCGCCCTCCCAAGCAGCCGCCGCCGGCCGAGCTGGACCAGCCACCAGGAGGGCCGGTCCATCCACCAGGGCGGAACGTGAGACAGCGCCCCTGGTGGCCGTCTTGTGGATGGTGATCATGCCGCGCCCCTGCCCCGCCAGCCCGAGGCGGCCGGCGAACCGAGGACGCGGGTCGCGGGCCGAGCCAGCGGCCGGGACTCACCGAGGACGGGCGGCAGCAGCAGCCGGATCTGGGCGAGCTGATCGGCGGTCGGTGCGTAGTCGAACACGCTGATCAGTCCAGGGTGACGTAGTCGGGACCGGAGTAGACCCCGGTGTGCAGCTTCGACCGCTGCATCAGCAGGTCGTTGAGCAGGGTGGAAGCGCCGAACCGGAACAGGTCGGGGGTGAGCCACTCGTCGCCGGCGGTCTCGTTGACCAGCACCAGGTACTTGATCGCGTCCTTGGTGGTGCGGATGCCGCCGGCCGGCTTGACGCCGATCCGCCGCCCGGTGGCGGCGTAGAAGTCCCGTACCGCCTCCAGCATGATCAGGGTGACGGGCAGGGTCGCGGCGACCGGCACCTTGCCGGTGGAGGTCTTGATGAAGTCGCCGCCGGCCAGCATCGCCAGCCAGGAGGCGCGGCGCACGTTGTCGTAGGTGGCCAGCTCCCCGGTCTCCAGGATGACCTTGAGATGGGCGTCGCCGCAGGCCTGCTTGACCGCGACGATCTCGGCGTACACCTGCTCGTAGCGGCCGGCGAGGAACGCCCCCCGGTTGATCACCATGTCGATCTCGTCGGCGCCGGCGGCGACTGCCGCCCGGGTGTCGGCCAGCTTCACCTCCAGCGGCGCCTGCCCGGACGGGAAGGCGGTGGCCACGCTGGCCAGGTGCACGCCGGAGCCGGTGAGCGCCTCGGCGGCGGTCGGCACCATCGACGGGTAGACGCAGACCGCGGCGACCGGTGGGCAGTCCGGGTCGGTCGGGTCGGGGCGGCGGGCCTTGGCGCACAACGCGCGTACCTTGCCGGGGGTGTCGGCGCCTTCGAGGGTGGTCAGATCGACCATCCGGACGGCCAGGTCGATCGCCCACGCCTTGGCCGTCGTCTTGATCGACCGGGTGCCGAGCGTCGCGGCCCGCTGCCGCGCGCCGACCTCATCGACGCCGGGCAGCCCGTGCAGGAAGCTACGCAGGGTTGCCGCGTTCCGCCCCACCTCGGCCAGATCGTGGCGCGCGGGTGCCGGGGTGCTCACCGCTGCCATGCCGCGAGTCCTGTCATGCCCGCGAGTCTACGTCGCCAGCGAGTTCACGATCTTGGCCGTCGGCTGATCGGACGAGCAGACTTAACGGCGCTGTTGGCCTACCGTTACATCATGTTGGCCCCGGTGACCCACCGTGCCTGACGTGCGAGCAGTGCACTTCACCGACACGTACCTGCCCCGCCGCGACGGGGTGGTCACCTCGCTGCGGACTCTCGCGGCGGCGTCGGCCGCCGCCGGGCATCCCGGCCTGATCGTGGTGCCCCGGCACCCGGACCAGCCGACCGAGGCGGACGTGCTGCGGCTACGTGCGCTGCCCTGCGGAGTCGCCGACCTGCGGTTGTCGCCGTGGCTGCTGCGCGGCGCCGCCGCCACCGGCACCATCGCCGAGATCGCCGCCCACGCCCCGGACGTGGTGCACGTGCACACCCCCGGACCGGTCGGGCTGCTCGGCGTCCTCACCGCCCGCCGGCTCGGTCTGCCGCTGGTCCAGACCTACCACACCGACCTGCACGCGTACGCCGACGCGTACCGGGTGCCGGCCCGTGCGCTCAGCGCCGGCGTCCGGCTGTACGCCCGCCGGCTCGGCGTACCCCGCCCGGCGGCGGCACCGGCCGGCCACGCCCGTGACCACCGGCCGATGGCCAGCGGCGCCGTCGCCCGCCGCCGGGCCGCCATGGACGCCACCAACACCCTGCTGCTCGGCGGCGCCGACGCGGTGGTGGTGCCGACCCGGGCGGTGCTGGACCGAATCCACCTGCCGGTGCCCGCCGACCGGGTGCACCTGGTGCCGACCGGGGTCGCGGCCCGCCGCACCACCGCCGACGAGATCAACGCCTTCCGGTACGGCCACGGCATCACGCCCAGCGACCGGGTGGTCCTCTACGTGGGTCGGATCAACCGGGAGAAGGGCATCGACCTGCTGATCACCGCGTTCGAGCGGGTGCTGGTCGGCTGCCCGACCGCCCGGCTGGTGCTGGTCGGTGCCCTGTACGAGCCGCGCTGGCTGGCCGCGCTGCTGCGCACCATCGACCCTCGGGTGGCTGCCCGGATCACCCTCACCGGCCAGCAGGGTCCGGAGGTGGTGGCTGCGGCGTACGGGGCCGCCGAGGTGTTCGCGTTCGCCTCGCAGACCGACACCCAGGCATTGGTCCTGCAGGAAGCCGGCCTGGCCGGGGTGCCGGTGGTACTTGTCGACCGGGCGTTGCACGCGCACGGCGCGCTTGCCGGCGCCGCACTGCGCACCGAGCCGCAGCCGGGTGCGCTGGCCGGCGGGGTGCTGCGGCTGCTGCTCGACCCGGACACGGCCCGCCGGCAGGCGGCCGCGGCGGCGGCCCGCTGCGCCGAACACACCCCGGCCCGCTACGCCGAGGCGATCCGTGAGGTGTATGCGTCGGCCGCCGGGCTGGCGAGTAGGTTCAACGACCGTGGACGTACTCGTCGTTGATCAGTCGTCAACCATGACTGAGGGGCACCTAACTGGATGATCATCCGGTCGGACAGACGTATGACCCTCGCGTCCTGCTGGCTGGGATCCCGGCCGATCACCCGAGGTCAATGCCGTAGCGATCCACTTACGGTGAGATCTTCAAACGGGGACTCCACTGCCGGAGGCGCATCACCGATGATGCTCGAACGACTGTCCACACCGATTATCGCCGCCGCCGCGCTCGCGGCTGGCGTCGCGGCACACGCCGCGATCTCCCGCACCCGCAGCCGCGCCGTGGCACGCGCGTACGCGGATGGGTTCATGGACCGGCACCGCCTTGACCGGCACCGCCTTGGCCGGCCCGTCGTCCGATCTGGAGACTGAGCCGGGGCGGGGGGCGGGGGTGGGGCTGAACCCCTCATCGAGGACCCCCCCCCCCCCCGGCTCAATGTCAACTTTAGATCACTAGCAGTTACGTTGGGCCGGTGTGTGCAGGAGCTGCACCACAGTGCCGGGCGAGCGCCGCTGCGGCGGCCCGACCAGTGGAGAACGGGCCGAGCCGGTCTGACTCGTCCAGCCGTGCGGCTGTCCACCCGCCGAGCAGCCGCCCCGGCTCCGACCACAGGTACCCGAGCAGCACGCCGTCGCACGCCGCCACCCACCTGGTGGCCCGTTGGTCGACGGGCGCGTACCGCAGCCCTGGATGGGACATCACGGTGTCCAGCGCGGCAGCCGCCAGCATCTCAGCCTCGGCCTCGTCGACCGCCGTAGCGGCCGCGGTCAGCTTTTCCAACGCCTGGACCCGGTCCATGATGGTCACCTCTCGCCCCGTATCGGCAGATCGTCGTACACGTACGTCACCCGGCGGGCATCCGACACCACCTGCAACGCCTCCAGCGGCCGGCCGGTGACGTCTCGCGTCGTGCGCCACAGCTCAAGCACCCAGCCCACCGCCGCCAAGCCCAGGTCCGATTGCTCGGCCAACGCAGCAGGCCGCGCCGACAGCTCCTCGCTCGCGGTCGCCGGCCGCATGCCGGCAGCGGCCAACGCGGCGTACACGCCGCCGACCACCTTGCCCTGCCCGGCGAGCGCCGTGCCCGCCACCAGGTCACGCGGCATCCACGACTCATGCAGCTGGACGACACGGCCGTCCATCAAGTGGCGACGGCGGCGCAGCACCATTGAGGCGCCGGCAGGCAGAGCCAGCCGCGCGGCTACGCCGGGTGGTGCAGGTATGGCCTCCTCGACCGATACGACTTCCACCGACCCGTCGATGCCCTGGTCGGCGCAGGCGGTCTCCCACGGGCCGAGGTTCGCCCGAGTGCGGGCGGGGTCGGCGACGGCTGCGTACCGCGCCAGCGCCAGCCGCACCGGTGGCGCCGCGACTCGCGTTCCTGCGGCCCGGGCCGACTCGAGTACGCCGGCGGCGCGCAGTTCGGCCAGTGCCCGACGCACCGTCTCCCGTGACACGCCGTACCGCTCTGCCAGGGCGTGCTCGGTCGGGATCTGGGCGCCGGGCGCGTACTCGCCCGCCGCGATCGCCTCGCGGAGGTCCGCTGCGATCTCCCGATAGCCCGCCATGTGGCCCAGTTTAGGCGTACGCAAAGCCTTGACGTCGCGTCGTTACTGCGGTCACACTCAGTCCAACGCTTTGCGTACGCAAAGATGGGCGGGCCGCTCAGCCGCCCAGCCGGCCCGGTCCTGATCGGCATCCAGCGCGCGGATCCGCGGGGCCGGGCCACCCCGGATCGGCGGCGGTCCGGCCGGGTTCCCCCGTGCTCGCCGGGCCGCCGCCCCGCTGACTCGAGGAGCGCGAAGATGATCGGGAAGTGGTTCCTCCGCGACGCAGGCGTGGTCGACGTCGTCCGTCCGGTGCCCGGCCGCCGCCGGTGGGTCGACCAGCCCGCCCGGCCGACCGACACCCGGCCTGCGACCCGCACCGACCGTGCCGACCAGCGCGGCGGCAACGGCGGCCGCACCATCCTGCCGTGACCGGCACGTCCAGACCGGCCGCCCCGGCCGTCGAGCCGGCACACACCCCGCACCGGCCGACGTGGGACTGCGTCGTGTGCCCGGACGGTACGCCCTGGCCGTGTTCGCCGGCCCGCGTCCAGCTGGCGGAGGCGTACGCCAGCGAACCGCTCGCGCTGTCGGTCGACATCGGCGAGATGCTGACCGTCGCGGCTCGCGAGGCGGGTATCACCGACCCTGCCGAGCTGCACGAGCGGTTCGTGGCGTGGACCTGGATCGACGGGAGTCCAACGCGGTGACCGCGATGGACGACGGGCCGATCACCGATCAGGACATCGACGACGCGGCGGCCGGCGCCGTGCACGCACACGCCGCCGGCCACCGCTGTCACACCGACTGCCCCGGCACCGAGGACTGCCCGCAGCTGGTGTGGGCCCGTACCCGCCGGGCCATCGCCAAGTACCGCCTGGTGCGGCGATCCATATGACCGGGCCGATGGACGACGCCACGGCGGCGCGAATACTGGCCATCCACCACGGCCCGCCACCACCGGTCTGGCCACGATGCCCGGAGTGCGAGCCCGAGGGGTGCCCCGACCTGATCCGCGCGGTGCAGTGGCGCGCGGACCGACGGGATGAGCTGGACGATGCCGGCGTGGCCGACCATCCGCTGCTGTCGTGGCGGTGGCCACGCCGGACCACCCTGCTCTCAAGGCCATGGCGGTGCACCGTGCCGTCACGGCCGTGATCGTCGTCCGGGTCTACGGTCGGAGCGGGCAGCTGCTCTGCCTGGACGTGACCGCCGCCGCGCCGGGGGTGTGGCTGCGCGCCCAGACCGGTGAGCCGTGGTGGCCGGCGCGCTGGCGTGTCGTGGTGGAGTGGGCCTAGCCACGAGCATGCGGCGGTGCACCCGAGTCTCATCCCCGTAACGGTGGGTGTCGCCTGCCCGACGGTCCGATGGCGTGCTGCGGCCGCCGCTGGCACCGTGATCGCGCCCGCCCGTACCCCGACGGCCCCGCCCCGGCCGGCGACGGCGGGGCCCCACGAGAACCGAGGAGACGACGTGCGTAACAGAATGTTGGTGGCCGCGATCGTGGCGGCCGCCGTCACCGCTCTGGGCTGCGGTGCCGGCTCTGACGAGGACGCGGCCACGCCGGCCCCGACGTCGGCACCGGCGGACGACAGCCTTGCCTCCGCCGCTGCGGCCGCCGGGATCCCGCCTACCCCATCGCCTGAAGATTGGGCTGCCTACATCAGCGCGCTGAAGGACATCAACCCGGACATCGTCGGAGACAAGGACGAGAAGACGATCATCGACCGTGGCCGGAGCCAGTGCCAGTCAATCGGCAACGGCGAGGCAGACGAGGCAAAGCTCGTCCAGCTCACGAACTTGCGATTTTCGGCGCCGGGGTATCCGGACGGGTTCGGGGAGGAGACCGCCACCCAGATCCTGGCTGTGGTGCGGCAGTACATCTGTCCAGACTTCTGAGACATGGCGGAGCGGCCCCGCACCGGACTCGGTGCGGGGCCGCTGCTGTGTACGGAGGTCAGCGTCCAGGCGGGACCTCGTGTCGGGGTGCGGACGCCAGCCACGGCGCGTACCGCCGCATCCAGGCGTCGACGCCGGGGATGGCCATGACTCGGGTGATGGCGCCGGTGACCGCGACGACGCCGGCGACGGCCGGCACGGTGTCGATTCCGGCCTCGGTCGCGGCGAGCGGGATCAGCGGCAGCGCGGCGATCGCCGCGGCGACGGCCGTCCGGAGGGTGGCCCGCCACGGGTGGCGGGACTGGGTGGTGACAGGACTGGCCATGGTCATCGCTCCTCGTCGGTCGCGTCGACGGCCGCGCGGACAAGGCAGTCCTTCGCCTCGACCGCCCGGCGAATCGCGGTGGTCAGCTCCGGACCGTCCGGGAGGTCCGCGACGAGGTCGAGCACCGCGCTGCCGATGCGGGCAGATACGGCGGCCAGCGGTGGCGGCAGGTGCGACCAGGCAAGGTGCCGGGCGATCTGGACGGTCGACCGGTGTCGGCCGGTCAGCGCGGCCTCGATGCCGGCGCGGGTGCCGGCCGCCGCCTGCAGCGGATCGGCTGGATCGGTCGGGGTCTGTGGCACGAGGGTCTCCTATCTTTCACCGGCTCTATGCCGGCGATGGGCGGGCAAGGTGCAACTGTGCGGTCAGGTCCTCGACCTGGCCGCGCAGCTGCAGGATCGTGGCGTCGCGGGCGGCCAGGACCTCACGAAGCCGGTCCCGGTCGCCTTGGGTCCGGCGTAGCTCGTCGGCCAGGCCCGCCTCAGCGGTCGCCAGTTGCGCCAGCCGTGACTCCAGGTCGGTCACCCGCTGGCGAAGCCTCTCCTCTTCAGCACTGGTGAGCCGCAACGCCTCACGCAGGTCGGTGATCTGGCTCCGGGCCCGGTCCAGCGCGTCTCGCAGGTCACTTGTCAGCTGCTGGTAGACGTCCTGGCTGATCCGGGTCGTCTCGGCCTGCAGGTGCTTCGCCTGGGCGGCGGCGTGCTGGGCCTGGGCCTGGCGGAGCCGGCGGCCGACCATTGCGCCGGCGGCCGGCCCGCCGACCGCGGCGCCGAGCACCGCCGCGCCGGCGCCGACCAGCGCGGTGAGTAGGCCTGGGTCCATCAGTTGGTGGCGAGCAGCGCCCGGCCGAGCGCGGCGGCGCGCTCCTCGCCGAGGACCGCGACCAGGGCGGTCGCCGCTTCCTCCGGTGGCCGGGCGGCGAGCCCGGTCAGCACCCCGGCGATGATGGCGTCCTCGTCGACCCAGTCCCGGCCGAGCGCCTCCCGCACCTCCACCCGCAGGGTTGCGACGTCACGAACCGCTCTCGCGGCATCAGCGGCGGCACCACGGGCCGCCGTGTGCAGCGCCGGCCCATCCTTGGGGTAAATCCAGCCGTTGACCGCGATAGCGATCCTGCGGAGGTCTTCCTCACTGATCACGTCATCTCCTTCGACGATTTGCTTCGCCCTGGCCACGATCGCCGGCTTCTGGGCAACGATCGCCGGCCCCGGGCATTGGCTGTGTCCCCAGTCGTATCCGTTCTCGGCGCCCATGCTGTGGTGGCCGAGACCGCGGCCGTCAGGGGACGACGCGATCTGCAGCCGCACACCGTGCTCGGTGTGGGCACGGGCCAACAGCTGGGCGTTCGACTCCAGTTGCGGCGGGGTCAGCGGGTCCGGCAGGAAGCCTTCGTTCTCGATGCTGAGCCAGGTGCGGTTGCCGGCCCGCTGGGTCCATGCCCGGATGTCGGTGTCGACCATCTGTGCGATCCGGCCGTCCTTGGCCACGATGAAGTGCGACGACACCCGCGACGCCGGGTTGCGCTGCCAGGTGATGGTGCCGTCGAAGTATCCGGCGGCGATGTGCACCACGACGCCGTGATGCGCGTCCAGGCGGTCCGCCGGCTCGTCGGGTTTGCCGGTGCCGTTGCCGCTGTTCACGGTAGGGCCACGCCAGGTGGCGAGGTCTGTCCATCTGGCCAATTCAGGACACCTCCGGGAAGTCGTCGTCCCAGCCTGCTGCGTAGGCGAGCAGCCCGCCGACCAGGCCGACCAGCGCGGCGGCGGCGAGCACGATGAGCAGAGCCATGTCATTCCTCTCTACAGTGGCCGGCGGTAGTGGACATACAGCGCCGATGCCGCCTGGTTGGTGCCGGATTGCACGTCGAGCGGGGTGGCCGTGGCCTGCCGGACACGGACCTCCACGTAGTCGCCGGTCTCCATGCGCAGCAGCGGCGCGTGCGCCACCGACAGTGCCGTGTCCGACGTCGCCGGCCAGATGACTTCCCGCGAGCCGAGGACCGACACGCCGTTGAGCCACAGCCAGGCCAGGCGTCGGTCGGCGACGTACGGCTCCCACATGATGTGGCCGGAGACCTCGTACCAGCCGTCGACCTGGCACGTGTATCGGGTCGGCTCGCCGGAGTCCCAGCCGCCGTGCGTGTCCAGCTCCGCCACGTCCCATTCGACGCTCGTATCAGTGGACGCCAGGATCTCCTGCGCGGACGACATCCGCAGGACGGCGGCCGGCGGGTCGACCAGGGTCGCCAGGTCGTCGCCGGTGACGATCTGGCCGTCGGCGATGGTCATCGGGCGAGCCTCCACGGCGCTACGGGCCGGACCGGTGATCCGGCCAGGATGGTCTTGACCACGCCGTTGACCGGGGTGGCCGCGATGGTGAACGTCTGCCGGCCCGGCTCGAACAGTTCGGCGTCGTCGATGTAGGTCAGCACCCCCGACGTCGGGGTGCCGGTCAACCGGACCCGACCGGAGACCCGCGCCGCCGACGCCGGCGGGGACGAGGTCGCGGTGAGCTGGGTCCACGTGTCGGCGATGACGCCGGCCGTCACCGTGGTGGTGCCCAGCAGACCGCCGCCGTCGTCATACCACAGGATCTGCATGTCGATGACACGCGTCGACGCGCACCGCACCCACGCCGACCAGGTCCACGCGTACGCGCCGTCCAGGGCGTGCACCGGGATGACATCGGTGGCGGCGATCGCCTCGGCGCTGACCCCGTCGGGAGTCAGCAGCAGCGACGCCGACCCGGTGTGCGCCTGCGCGGTCGACCGGCCGACGGTGCCGCCGGTGCCGGACCAGCCCGACGCGTCAACCTCGAACGTTCCGTTGGGGTTGACGGGACCGGCCTGGGCGCAGCTGGTGGCGGTCAACCGCACCCCGGACACCAGCACCTCCATCGGGTAGTCCGGCGGCCGGACGGTCCACAGCGATCGGTTCCCGGCGGCTCTCGCCACCGGCAGCGCCGTGTCGACCCCGGCGTCGACGTCGGCGGTGGTCACCGATCCGCGGGTGCCCGTGCGGGTCGTTGACGCCAGCACACCGACCCGGTACAGCGCGGCGGGGCTCGTCGACCACGTGATCCGCAGCGACGACAGGTCGAACTCCTCCGCGTAGCCCTCGACGATCTGCTCGACCGGGTCCGGCGGCAGCCCGAACGCGTCCAGGCCCTGCAGCTGGACCAGGTCACCGACGTCGACGGCGGCGGCCGCGTCGCGGGCGGTGTCGTCCCACGCCAGCGACGTCAGATCCACCGGGATCTGCGGGAACCGGGTCTCGTCGATCGTGCCGGCCGACAGCATCCACCACGCCGCCGACTCCAGCTCGGCCGCGTCGGCGACGTTGCGGTCCAGCTCGACCGGCATCCGGCCGACCCCGTCCGGATCGTCCGTCGGATCCTGCACGTTCAGCGCACCTGTCTCCTGGACGATGCGTGTCTCGGCGCCGGCCGTGCTCCGCAGGGTGACGTCGTTGACGATCAGCTTGTCGTCGTCGACCGGCGTCAACGGGGACGCCAGCCGACCGGACCCGTGCGCCAGCACCAACGGCGTCTGGTTGTACAGGGTGGACCGCAGCCGCATCACCAGCGCCCGGGTGCCGCGCGCCTCGGTGAGGATCGCGTCGTCCGCGTCCGCGCACTCCTGCAGCAACTCCAGCACCGACAACCGCCGCTGCGGACCCATCGGCGCCGACGACGCGGCGTCACCGATCAGCGAGGAGCCGGGCACCGACTCCTCGGCGCAGAGCCGCTCGAACCGGTCCCCGGCGGTCTCGCCGGCGTGGCCGGTGGCAGCTGACACGGTGTCCGAGGTGCCCGGGACCGGTGACCAGATCGCGACGTGCCCCAGCGACGGCATCAGGTCGTCGCCGTTCTCCCGCTCACGCGGGTTGAGCACCCACTCCGTGACCTGCCCTACCGTGCCGGCAAGCGTGTCGCTGAAGCTGGCGACGGTCGCGGCCAGCAGGCCGTCCACCCAGACTCGGATCCGGATGTTGCCGCCGTCCTGGTCACCGTCGACCCGGTAGTGGTGCGGCAGCCCGTCGGCGATCGTGAACGCGGCCCAGCCCGACCCGAAGCTGGTCAACGCCCGACCATAGAAGACGGTGAGACCCTCAGGAGCGACGTTGGCCTCGTAGCGCATCGTCTCCTCGGACGGATGATCCGTGAACGCGTCGGTCGTCTCCCACCAGATCGGCGTCCGGGAGTCGGCCTGGTCCCGGGGCTGGGTCATCACCCACTCGACAC
Source organism: Solwaraspora sp. WMMD792 (assembly GCF_029626105.1). Taxonomy (NCBI): domain Bacteria; kingdom Bacillati; phylum Actinomycetota; class Actinomycetes; order Micromonosporales; family Micromonosporaceae; genus Solwaraspora; species Solwaraspora sp. WMMD792. Next base: position 4,589 of record NZ_JARUBH010000003.1, on the reverse strand, counting down.
GCCACCCGGACCCGCCCGCCGGCTGAGGCACCAGGCCCCGCAGGGTGCCGCCCCGGGACAGATCCACCACCGGCGCGGACCCCGGCCCGACATCACCGGTGCCGAACTCCGGCAGCCCGGCCGGAGGGATCGGCTCACCAGTGTTCGGCGCCTCGAACCGGGAGTAGCCGAACGGCCGCGCCGGCGGGCACCCGGGGATCGGTGACCGGGCCAGCGGCGCCCCCGCCGGATCCTCCAACGGCCAGTAGCCGGCCGGCCCGGTCGCCGGGATCGCACGCCGCAACGCGGACTGCAGCGGCGCGGCCGACACCGTGTGCCGCAGCCCGTACGCGGTGACCTCCACCCACCGCACCGACGCGGTCAGATCCCACTGCGCCGGCCACTCCAGCACATCGCCGACGAACCGCACCGGCGCGGTGGTCAGCTGCGGCACGGTGACCCGGATCGGCACCCGCCGACCGATCACCCCGAACAGATCCGAGCGCGGATTGCGCCGCGAATAGCGGCCCACCACGCCCGCCGCGACCCGCGACGCACCGTTGTTGATCATCAAAGTGCAGGTCGCCGCATCCGGCTCGCCGCCCTCGTTCTGCGTGCCCCGGGTGATCCGCACCTTCCGCTTGTTGAACACATCCGCCGAGATGTCATGCCACTCGCCGGCGTAGAACAGCTCAGTGACCGGCGTGAAACGGGTGCTCACCGGGCACCCCGCTGCCCGAACGCCAACTGCACGTTCCCGCGACCCTTGACCCGCACCAGCTCCCGGATGATCTCCAACAACAGGGCCATCAGTCGGCTGCCGTCGCCCTCGAACAGGACCGTCGTGTCCCCGCCGCCACCGTCCAGGTCGCGGGCACCGCGCGGCAACGGCACCACCGCCTCGTCGTACCGGCCCTCACCGATCACCGCCAGCCGGCCACCCGGCGTCGCCGGCACGATCCCACCATCGGCCAGGTACGGGATGTTCGGCGTCGACAGGGTCACCGACGGGATGTCCAGGCCGAGGACCGACCCACCACCCAACGTCAGCGAGAAGTTGTTCCACCGGGCGATCAGCCAGTTCAGGGCAGTGCGGAACGCCGTCTTCAGCCCGTCGAACATGCCCCGCGCGCCGCGCGACAATTTGCCGGGGAGTCCTTTGAAGAATGCAACGAACCGGTCGATCCTCGACTGGATCTCGTTCCACATCGCGACCGCGATCCGGCCGACACCCTTCCAAAAGCCGGAGAAGATGCCCCACCACGTCTTAAACAAGGCGATAAAGAACTTCCCGATCGTGATCCAAACGGTGGAGAAGACCGTCCACCACAGCTTGGCGAGGGTGATCACGGTATCGAACAGCCACGTCCAGCCCGTGACGATCCAGTCGACCGCCCACTTCACGACCGCCACGATCGCCGTCCAGATGACCGACCACAGGTCCTGGAACCACGTCGTCTGCGTCGCGATCCACACGATCACTGCGACCAACAGAGCGACACCGGCGATGATCAGCAGGACGGGGCCGAGGGTCGTCGCCATCACGATGCCCCACGCGGTCTGCACCGCCGTCCAAATCTTGACCGCGATAACAACGAGCGCGATCGCCGTAGCGAGAATGCCGAGGCCGGTCGCCAACGGCACCACCCAGTCCGAGTTTTTCTGCAGCCAGCCGAAGGTGGCTTCGATGTACGGCACGGCATCGGCCAGCGTGGTGACCAGGGCCAGTTCGGCCTTCCGGCGGAAGTTGTCGAGTCGCTGGCTGGCCGAGCCCTCCAGCGCGGCACCGGCCGAGTCGCTCGCCCCGGCCACGGTCTCCAGGCCGTCACCCACCGACGCCATCGACTGCAGAAACTGCGGGATGTCCGACTTGTTGAGGTCCTCCAACGGCGCGCCGAACAGCGCGATCGCCTGCTCTGCCTGGCTGGTCGGGTCCTTGATGGACGCCAGTCCGCCGACGATCTTCTGAAACGCGGCCTGGGCGCGGTCACCACCGGCCAACAGGTCGTTCGACATCTTGTGCGCGTCGAGCCCGATCGACTCGTACGCGGTCTTCGTCGAGTCGGACATCTCGGTGGCCAGGAGCGTCATCTCTTTGATGGCGTCGCCGGTCTTGTCCAGACCCCACTTGCCCTTGGTCGCGGCGTCGGTCAGCAGCGCGAACGTCTGCTCACCGCTGAACCCGACCGCACGGAAGAACTGGCTGTACTCGTCGGCGACCTCCAACACGTCCGGCACCAGTGCCTCCGGTACGCGCCGGCTCGCCGCGGTGATGAGGTCCAGGGCGTGCGTCGCGTCCCGCGCCAGCCCGGACCCGATCAACGTGGAGGCGTACTGCGCGGCCGCTGCGACGTCGACGCCCCACGCCGTCGCGTACGCCTGGGTCCGTACGGTCAGGTCCTCCAGCTTCGCGGCGTCCCCGTCCGGCACCAGTCCGGACGACAGCACGGCCCTGGTCGCGGCCATCGCGTCGGCAGCGCTGGCCGCGAAGCCTCTCCCGTAGACCTCGCCGGCGACATCACCCACCTTCGCCGCGAGCACCGGATCACCCAGCCGGGCCTCCAGCTGTGCGCGGGCCCGGTCCAGGTCCATCGCGCCGGCGATGCCGACGGCGAGGGTGGCGCCGATCGCGACCGCGCCGATCGCAGCGGACTTCTTGACCGCCTGCCACGTCCGGTTGAACGTCGACCGGATCGCTTTGGTGCCTTTCTCAACGCCGCCGGCGTCGACGCCGATCTTGACCATGAGGTCCGCCAGAGTCGCCACCCGGGTCACCTCCTCGACGTGTACGGCCGCCCATCTGGGCGTTGAGTTGTTTGATCAGCCGCAGGTGGTCGTGCTCGTCCTGCGGGCCGGCGGCCGCCTCCGGGCGGTCCCATTCCGGAATGAAGTCCTCCGGCCGGTACCGCTTCCCGCGTTTGCCCCGGTTCGAGTTCGCGATGGTCGACGCCACGATGGCGGCCTGGATGTCGCCGCGGGCCGGGCCGAGCGGCCCGGTCACCCGCTCGTACGCCATCCACCCGGCGACCTCGCGCGAGTCCATCGCCGCGAGCATCACCCCGACCGGCATGCCCAGGGCGAGCGCTAGTCGGTAGCGGAACTGTCGCTCTGGGCGCTGTCGAAATCCGCCGTGAGCTCGTCGACGTCGTCGTCGGACAGGCCCGCGATCCGCTGGCATGCGTCGTAGATCCGGTCCAACGGCTTCGCGTTCTTCCGCGACAAGGCGGCGATGTCGTCCTCGGTGAACATCTTCCGCCCGGTGCCGTCGACCGCACACAACACGATCAGCTTCGCGCGGGCGTTGCGCATGTTGACCTTGCGGTCCCGGCCCCGCTGCTGCAGCAGCGACTGCTCGAAGCTGTCCCGCTCGGCACCACTGATGCTGCGGATGCGGACGGTGCCGCCCCACTCCGGCACGGGCACCTCGTCGAAGGTGCGGTCGGACGCGCCGAGGATCTGGTCACGGCTCAGGAAAGTCATCGGTCGTCAGCTCCCGGTCGGGGTGAGGGTCGGCTTGCCGCTGATCTTGACGGTCAGACTGCGGCCCATCTTGTCGTCGTACGGGAACTCGTCGCCCAGCTCGGTGAGGATGCCGGCGAGGTCCCACGTGTGTTCGTCTGCCGTGTCCGGCAGGATCACGATCTGGTAGTTCCGCGGCTGGTCGTCGTCGAAGTCGTCGTCCAGGTCGTGCGTCGCCTCGGTCGGGTCGTAGTTGATCTCAAGGCTGACCTCGCCGCCGTCCTTGAGGCTGCCGACGAACTGCATCCACCCGTCCGGGCTGTCGTGGGCGGTGACGTCGATCGTCTCCCGCGTCCGCGCCGGCCCGGAAATGCTGGTCACGTTGGCGATGGCGGTGAACGCCTCGGTCGGCGTGGCACCGTCCCCGCGCTTGAACTGGGTGCCGAACGCGTCAAGTCCAGACACGCTGCTACTCCTCTACCTGCGATGTGATGATCCGGAACCGGATCACGTGATGACGCACCTGCGGGTCCGTGGTCGGCACCGCCTGGTCGAACTCGTTGCGGATCGACACCACCCGGTGCCCGGTCACCGTCAGCTCACGCGGCCGGTGATCCAGCAGCACCCCGATCCGCCGGGCGATCGCCTGCCCATCGGCGTTACCCCGCGCCTCGGTCCACACGTGCACGGTGACGGTGATGTTCCGGCCGAACCCGCCATGGTCGTTGTCCGGGATGGACAGGTGGTCACCGATCCGCACGTACGGCTTCACCGCCGGCTCGGGGACCTGGTCCCACACGCCGGTGACCATGCCCATCAGCGTGTTGTCGCCGGTCAGCCGGGCGTGGATCGCGGCCTGCACCGGGTGGATCGGCGACTGCGACCCGTCCCCGGGTGCGGCCTGCACGTCGACGGCGGCCGCCGCGTACCCGGACAGCCCACCGGCGTCGGTGACCCGGGCCAGGATCGCCTTCACGCCAAACGTGGCGTAGGCGTGCGTGAGGATCGGGGTCGACCCGGACGTGGTGGTGCCGTCGCCCCAGTCGACCCGGTAGGTGGCGTCGTCCAGGCCGTCCGGGTCGGTCGCGGTGATCGTCACCTCGACCTGCAGACCGTCCGACGCCACGTCCACCGCGGTGATCGTCGGCGCC
>NZ_JARUBH010000002.1 GCF_029626105.1 Solwaraspora sp. WMMD792 | reverse complement strand
GGGGCGCCTCGATCCGGCCGCCGCCTCGTCGGCCGCGCCGCGTTGCTCGCTGCCGCGCCCTGCTGCCCGGTCCGATGCGCGTGACACCGCGAGCACACCCCGCGAAGGTTGTGGTCGCCGTGATCCTCCGGGTCGCCGATGTGGTCGACCTCGGTGGACTGTGCGCCCCTGCAATGCGTGCGCAACGTGCACGTGCGGTCGCGGCGCAGGATCCGCGGGACGATCCGGGTCCGCCACCCCCGGGGCAACGGGGCGGTACGCCACTGGCTGGGGGTCTTGCGGGGGCGGGGATCCATCACGCCGCACTTCCCGATCGTGGGCAGACTCCTGGCGCTGCACCAATGATGAGATTGGAACGCGATCTTGTCAAAGTGCCCTCCGTCGCCCTGGCCGGCCCGCGCGTCCGGTATGTGCCTCGACGTTCAACAACTGCTCAGCCTGATAGCCGTACACCCGGCCACGGCGTGCCGGCGGGTCGACGTGAGGGAACGCGGCCGCGTCGGGCGGGCAGGCCGGGCAGTCCGCCGGATCGGCACCGGCGACATGCCCGGCAGCACGGGACCTGCGCACCCAATCACCCAGGCAGTGGCGGGCCACCTGCAGCTGCAGCACGGCGTACGAGGTGGTCCACCACTGCCGGCCCTGCCCGTCGACGACCACCCCGCTCACCGTACGGTCCGCCGATCCGACCAGCCGCCATGCCCGGCCGCCGCCGAACCGGTCACCGGCCGCCCTTGCCGGGCGACCCGGTCCGCGATCGCCACCGCCTGCGCCAGCGTTGGCAGCTCCGCCCGAGTCCAGACGTGGGCGAGGCCCTGACGGCGGTCCCGCCGCAGACACCCGCACCCGGCACCCGCGCACCGGCAGGCCCGTCGGACACACGAGATGGTCCACAGCGACTTGTCCGCGCCCGGGTGGGCCAGCTGCAGCGACGGCGACCCGCAGGCCGGGCAGCGCCACGCCACCGGCCGCACCGGCTCTGCCACCACCCCGGCCGCCTGCCGGGCGGACGCGACGGCGGTCGCCAGCTCGTCGACGAGCCAGCTGAGTCGTCGGCGGTCGCGTAGCTCGTCGACGACCGCCGGCCGGCCCGGCCCGGCCTCGTCGAGCCAGGACAGCACCTGGTCGACGTCGGGCCCGCCGACCCAGCTGGCGTGCTGCCAGGCGGCCACCCGGTGCGCGATGTCCAGCACCCGCCGGCGTACGGAGGCCTGCGCGTCGACCACCGTGACCGAGGCGGCCGCCGGCGACGGGGGCAGAGCCGACAGGCCACGGGAGATGTTCCACTGCCGGTACGCGCGATCCGCCCGGCCCTGCGCCTCCAGCCGCTCCGCCTGGGCGTCATCGACCGGCCGGCCCGGCCGGCGCTCCCGGCCCGGCTCGACCAGCAGGGCCAGCCACGAGTAGGCCTCCCGCAGCGCCTCGATCTGCCCGCGCACCGCGTCCGGCGTCGGGTCGGTCTGGTTAGCCACCGGTGGGTTCCTCTCCGGGCGGACGGGTGGGCACCGACCCGGCGGGCCAGCGGTAGTCCGGTGGGCCGGGGTCGGGGATCGCTGGGTGGTCGGCTGGTGGTGGTGCGGTTGGTCTGGCAGGTCCGCGGCTGCGTCGGTGGTAGATGTCCGGGTACTCCTGGGACCTCACTGGCTGGCCGGTCCAGGCTGCGGCGGGCGGGGGTGGCGGTGCTGATGAGCGCGGTGGCCCGCCCCGACCCAGCCCGGACCCTTCCGGGCGCTGTTCCCTCATCGGGCCGTCGCTGGTCGGTGCTGGTGTTGGGTGCAGTGGTGGCGTGTGATCGTCGTTCGCATCACTGTCGGGACCGGTGATCGGTTCGTCATCGCGATCACTGGTCGGTTTTTGTTCGTGTTCGTGGTTCGTCGTTGATTGGTCGCTGATCGGTCGGTGATCCGCCGGGGCGGCCGGGATGGCGCTGGCCGGCGGCGGGTCGAGCACGACGGGGCCGCGCGCGTGCCACGCGGCGGCCTCCTCCGGGGTGGGCGGGGGCAGCAGCACCATGTCCGCCTCGTCGGGCGTCCTGTGCCCCTTGGACTCGTTGCACCGGCCACACGCCACGACGAGGTTGCGTCCCTCGGGGCCGGCCGGCGCGTCTGGGTCGACGTGGTCGTACTGCAGACGCTTGCGTGCGTCCTTCGCGCGGCCGCTCTTGGGGTTAAGTGGCCCGCTGTGGCAGAAGCGGCAGCAGCCGCCGTCGCGGCCGTACACCAGTGCCTTCAGCCTGCTGTCGCGCAAATCAGCCTTCTGCGCGCGGTTGCGGTTGTACTCCTTGCGCGACGGGTTCCGCTTTGAGAACGCATGGACGCGGTAGGCGTAGCCGTCGATCCACACGCCGTCGCCGAGGCACTCGCACTCATCACCACGCCGGTGGAGCAAGGGCGGCCGGTCCAGCACCGCCGTCGCCAGCAGCGCCAGGACCTTGGGCCGGCCCCGGCACTGAGTCAACGCGGCCTGCTCGGTGAGGTAGCCGTCCGCGAGCACGCCGGCGGTCGTGCTCTTGCATCGGACGTACGCGGACTGCAGCCGGTCCGCCATGTCGACGTTCCCTGCGCTGAGCACATCCCACACCGGCCAGTTCGGGAAGGCGTCGTCTTCGAGCCAGTAGGGCATTACCGCCCCCCGTAGATGATCATCAACGTCTATGGATTCCTGTGGATGCGATGCGGCCCGGCCCGCCGTTTCGGCAGGCCGGGCCACGGAGAACAGCAGCTGGGCAAGGGCGATGGACTCAGTCGGGCGGCGGGTCGTCGGCAGACGCCTCGGCCAGTTGCCGCCGCCAGCCCTCGGCCACGGCGAGCAGCAGGAACGGCCCGCCAAGTTGCCCGCCGCACCTGTCGAGGATCTGCTGGCATAGCCGGATAAGGGCGGTCCGCTGCTCAGTCAGGCGGGCGACCTGCGCGCGCAGCGCCTCCACCTCGTTGGCGGCGGCCGCCGTGCCGGGCATCACCGGCACCGGCACGCCGACCCGGCGGAGCGCCTGAACGGCGTCGCAGGCGAGGCGGCCGAGCTCGGCCCGGACCGCCGCCTCCACATCCTGCTGACTCGTCACTCAGCCCACTCCCGTCTCGATGTCGTCCAGTCGCACCGGCTGCGCGCCGGCGCAGGCCTCGCACAGCGAGCCCGGCTCGCCGACGTGCGGCCGGTAGCAGCCCGCGCAGGACACCAGTTCGTCCAGCACCGGCGGCCGGGCCGGCCGAGGCCCGGCGGTCGCCTGCGGTGGGTCCGGGACCGGTTCGCCGGCGAGCGCCCGCCGCACCAGCGCGGCACCACGGTGGGCACGCTCGGCGGCCTCGGCCGGTGTCCGGGCCCGCCGGGCGGCCAAGTCCTGCTGCACACGCCGGAGGTCGCGGTTACGCACCGCCGCCTCCGGTCAGGTGGTAGCGGCCGTGCCAGGAGTACCGGCCCTTGCTGATGAGCTGCGGATCGACCGGTGCTGGCTTGCCAGCCTTGGTGGTCGGCACGACGAGGAGGCCGATCAGCCCTAGGTGGTCGCGGACCCTGATGAGGTGGTCCCACGTGCTGTGCACCCAGACCTCAGTCCCCAGCTCCTGTCGCGCGGGCTTGGTCGGGTCACCCATCGGTCACCTGCGTCAGCAGGATCTGCGCGACCCGGGCAGCGCGGTCACACGCCGTCGCCCAGCGCCACGCGTGGCCGGTGACGGTGTGCTCGTCGCCGGACGGAGTGATCACCGTGGCGTGCCACCGCCAGCGCCGGCCGAGCCAACCCGCGCGCTCGACGCCCGTCGACGCCACGGCGGCCGCCGGCGACGCTGGCGCCGGTTCGGCGACGGCCGGCCGGGCCACCGGCTTGACGGGGGCGGGCCGGACCGGTGCCGGCGTCCGGAGGGCGGGCCGCCGGGCCTGGCCGAGTGACCTGCGGACGTCGTCCGGGTAGACGGCCTGACCCGGCCGGGCAGCCATCGCGGCCCGGTACGCCGTCTCGAACTCGTCATCCTCAATCGGCATCTCGTTCTCCCAAGATCGCGGCGTCCCGAGCCGCCGCAGCGGCGGCGAGGACCGGGGACACCGGGGTGGTTGGCAGGGTGATCGGGTGGTGCGCGTCGCCCGGCTCGCCGAGCAGCCCGCACACGACACAGACCCGGCGGCCACGGTGGTCCGCCGGCAGATCTCGTGTGGCCTGGTGGAGGTGCGGCGGTACCCGCGACCGGGCCGGGGTGCGGCGGGTCACCGGGATGCCTCCTCGATGACGCCGGCCGGGTCGACGAGCGTTGGTCCGTCGTGGCCGGCGTCGCGGCCGCCACGCACCCGCACCGGGTCGGGGAGCACCGAGGCGGCCGCCGCCTGTTCCTGGCGGCGGGCCTCGGCCCGCCGGCGCCGCCAGCACAGCGATCCGACCCGACGCGCCCGCGCTTTGGGGTCGGTGAGCGGCGTCGCGCAGTCCAGGCACAGCACCGGAGGCAGGTCCGGCCGGGCCGGCGGGCGCGCGGTCACGCCAGTCCCTGGGCTCTGAGCCGCAGCATCCGGTCCGCCTCGGCCGTCAGCAGGGCGGCGGCACGCACGAGGTCGGCGACGCGGTCACCGTGCTCCGGATAGCCATCGACGTACGGCCAGTCGAGCCAGGTCGACTCCGGATCGGCCCACCAGCACGCCATCTGCCACAGCTGGCCGGACGTGCGCTGGTCATCGTGGACGGCGTCGTACCGCTTGCGTTCGATCTGCCGGAGCCGTTCCTCCGCGACGCGCAGCAGGGCCGGCGACTGGCAGGACCGGGGCGCGGCCTCCGGCACCATCCGGGCCCGCAGCACATCGCGGACCCGACCAGCGGCGGCGACCGCCCGCGACCAGCGGCTCTCACCCGCTGCTGCGGCGTCCGCCGACTCGATCGCGGCCGCCAGGTCGACCAGCAACTCCGGTGACTCGAGCGCCGTCCGGGTCTCCGGCGGCACCCGCCACAGCGCCGGCTGGGTCTGCCCGGTCACTGGCTGACTCCCCGAACCGGTGAGGCGGCCATCCGGCGCAGCGTGTCGACGATCCAGTCGACTTCCTCCACCGGGCCGCCCGGCGGCCGCGACTGGTCGACCACGCCGGCCGACCCGATGTGTCCGCACCACTGGCTGTACTGGTGGCTCATCGCCCGCAGACGCGGCAGGTAGATCAGCCGCGTCCCCGGCCGGGGTGGCTGGACTCCGGCGTCCCGCAGGTCCCAGTCCAGGGCGGAGACCTCCCACTCCGACCAGGCCACGACCCGCCGACCGGTCACCCAGGCCGCCACGCCCGGCGCGGCGGCCTCGACGAGCCGGCCGCCGGCCGGCAGGTCCCGCTTGCGTTTCGGCCGCCGGTCCGGGATCAACGTGATGTGCAGCCGGTCCACCGCCGGATCGGCGAGCGACACGACGACGAGTTCGGCGACGGCGGTCCGCTTCACCGTCTGCCCCGGCCCGGCGGGGGCCAGGTCGATCGACCGGGTCGCCACCACCATGGCGGTCGGGTCAGCGAGTGCCTCGGCGGCCCAGGCGGAGGCCTCGGACCGCTGCTGGGCGCGCCAGGCGCGGACTTGGTCGTAGCGGTCCTCGGCGTCGCAGGCCGGGCACCGGTGCGCGCCACGGCCGTTCGACGGCAGCGGCCCGCCGGCGTCCCACCCGCACACCTCGCAGTGCCGGGGGTAGACGCGGCTGGCCTCGGCCGCCGCCCGCTGCCGGGCGGTCAGCGGCCGCATCGCCACGGTGTCGGCGACCGTGAACAGGTGCGTGGTGTCCTTGCCGCGGCTGTAGCGGAGGATGCCGGCCGGGGCCTGGTCGGGTGCGGGCTTGCGGCGCATCCGGCGCAGCATCGTCACCGTGGCCAGGCCGTCCGGGATCTCCCGCACGCCGTACACCGGCAGGTTGGCCGTCATCGGCTCACCTCTGTCTGTGTCTGGGGTGATGGCCAGCAGTGCGGGCACCAGGCCGCGCGGTAGCGCTCGGCGACCACGGCGGCCGCGAGCACCTGGCCCTGCTCCCGCTCGGCGGAGCTGACGAACCGGCCGCACACCGTCCGGCGCTGCTTGTCGTCGGTCGTCGGCCGGATCTTGTGGGCGGTGACACCGGCACGGGCGACCGCGATCCACACCTGTGCGCGTGCGCCGGCCGCGCCGGCGAGCTCCGCCGGTGGGGCCGGGGCCCGGGTGGCCGCACGGCGCGGCCACCCGGGCGTACCGGCGGTCACCACGACCCGCCCCGGGCCGTCGACCTGGCCACGTGCTGCGCGAACCACGGATTGACGCCTGCTGTGGCTGGGTTCGCGGCGGCCCACTGGCCGGTGCCGTCGTCCGGCGGCTCCGCCCGGCGCCGGCCCGTGTCCACGACGGGCACCGGAGCCGAGCGGTACACCCCGCCAGCGGGCGCCGTACGTCCGGTCACGGGCTCCGGCCAGCGTTCGCCGTCGACCGGCTCCGGCCACGGCAGGGCTGAGGCGGGCAGGTCCTGCGTCAGCTCGACGCGCAGCGCCGACAACTCCCCGGTGTGCATGTCCCAGCCCTCGTGCCGGTCCTCGGCGGCGGCGGTGCTGAGGAGGCCCCGGCGCACGGCGGCCGCGAGCGCGGCGACCACCAGGCAGGCTGCCGCGACGATCAGCAGAATCATTGCTGCTGTCCTCTCTGCTCGGTCTGGTCGTGGGCGGTGGTGCTGGGGCGGGCGAGGTCCAGGGCGTCGCGGACGTCGCGGGTCAGGCCCGCCACGCGGGCGGCACGGGCCCAGGGGTCGCCCCGGCCCGCACCGGCCACGGTGACCGCGATCAGCGCCACCACCGCGCCGATCACCGCGCTGACCGGTACCGACACCGCCACGGTGATCGCGACGACCGCCCAGGTCGACAGGTCGTGATGGCGCGGCCGGACGGCGAGGGCGGCGGTCACGGACGCCCAGTGCTCGTTCAGGCGGCGGGTCCGCCGGCGGCGCACCACCACGGCGGCCCGGAGCGCGCCCGCGAACAGCAGCAGCGCGGCCGCCAGCCACAGCGGGTGGATCGGCGCCGTCCACCATCCGGACCCGGCCCAGAAATGCGAGGCGAACACCTTCATCGGCGCGCACCTCCCGCCGGCTGGTGCTCGTCGAGCAGCGCGGCCAGGCGGTCGTGCCACGCCCGGTCGGCAGCGGCCCGCCGCGCCTGCCGGGCCGCCACCCGGGCCGCCCGATCAGCCCGCCGGGCGGCGGCCGCACGGCGTGCCCGACCGGCCAGCACCCGCACCGCGTGCCCGCCAGCGACGATCAGCGCCATGATCAGCAGCCCGCCGGCCTCGGGCAGCGCGGCTGCGATCCCCGTGGTCACCGGCGATCACCGCCCAGGGCGGTCCGGATCGCGCCGAGCACCAGGCCGGCCGTGTCCGGGGTCTCCCACATGCCCCACAGGGCTTGGCGGAGGCAGGCCGGGAGCAGTCCGCGGCTGCCCAGGCTGCAGGCCAGGGACAGAAGGTGGTGCTGGGCGTCGGTGATGTCGTCGCCCAGGGCGTCATCCAGTGCGGCCAGGTGCAGGGCGTTCCATCCGACGACGCCGGGTGAGGTGATGCGTCGGGTCACGGCCGGGTGGTCGAGCAGGCCGGCGCCGGCCAGCAGTTCGACGGCGGCGGCCTCGCACGGGTCGGTTGCCTCGGCCAGCAGCGCGGCGGTGACGTCGGCCGGCTGGCCCGGTGCCGGGGTGGCCGGGGGGCGTGGCGGGTCCTGCGCCAGCGGTGCCGGGCCGGCGGCCCGGCCGGCGGCGTGCGCCCGCGCCAGGAGGCCGATCACGACCTGCACGGTCGCGGTCTCCCAGCTGGCCAGCCAGGCGAGCACCCGGTGGTCCAGGTCGCCCAGCTCGACGCCGGCGTCGACGGCGGCGGCGATCAGGGCTGCCCGGCGCGTGCCCTCGGCCGTGCCGTCACCGGGCCGGATGCGGCCGGTGGTGTGCAGTTCGGCCAGTTGCCGGGGCAGTGGCGCGGCCAACGCCTCGTCCTCGCTGTTGTACGGTCCGATCTTGGCGGTCACAGGTCACCCCCGGTCGGCTGTGCCGGCACCACCACGGCGGCGGTTCCCCGCGCAGGCGGGGCCGGCTGGTCGGCGGGGTCGGCGTCGTTGTAGACGTACATCTCGATCGACAGCGGCGCGGACGACCCGCCGAGGTCATCGGCCGGACCGCCGCCGGTCAGCAGCTCGGCGACCAGGCGCTCACCGACCGGGACCACGTCGGAGCCGAGCTCGGCGGCGAACGCCTGCAGACCGGCGAGGTTGGCGGCGCGGCCGGTCACCTGCAGCCGGTCGACCGGCAGGATCGACGGGTCCCGCTCGGCGGCCGCGACCAGGGCGCGCAGCCCGTCCAGCATCAGCTGACGGCGGGTCCGCACACGCAGCGCCTCGGCAGCGGCGGCCACCGTCTCCTCGTCGACCAGCGGCACCAGGTCGTCGGCGTGGTGCTCGGCGTACTCCGGGCCGGCCAGGAGCACCCCGACCAGTCCGGCGGCGCCAACCTCGACGGCGCGGACCTCGACACCGGGCACGTCGTCCCGGCCGGTCGCCACCCACATCCCCGGCCGCAGCTCGGTGGCACGCACCGACGGAATCGCGTCGTCTGGGGCCCGGCCGGCGTCGACGGCGGTGACGTTCGCAGCTGCGAGCACCGCCAGGCGCGGCCACGCGCCGGCCGGCACGTCGGCCAGGTCAACTCCCTCGGCGGAGATCTCGCCGCACCGCACCCGCTCCGGAGCGCCGACCAGCCCGGTGTCCAGCCCGCCGGTCCGGGCCTGTTCCGTCACCACGTCCTCGTGCCCGGCGCAAACCCAGATGGTGCCCGCGTACGTCCGTGGGCCGGTCCAGCGCAGCGGGTGTGGCTGCGTCGCCACACCGGCCACCGCCGGCCGGCCGCACCGCTGGACGACGTCGACGGCGACGTCAGCGGCCGGGGACACCGGCACGTCCTCCGGCGAGTCGGCGGTGGTGGCGCCGGCGATGTGCTCGTCCAGCAGCGCCAGCGCCGGAGCCATGCTGTCGAATCCGTCCACGGCCAGCCCGCAGAGGCACCTGGCGCCGCAGCCGGCCGGGCCGGACCAGCCGCCCGCCACCCCGTGCCCGCCGGCGTCACCGGCCGGGTCGGGGTCGGGGGTCGGGTCGACCGGTGCGGTCTCCGGACCGGGGCCGGTGCCCGCCGCCGCCCGCTGCAGCGCCTGGTGCTCCGGTCCGCCGTCGGGGGTGAGCACCGAGTCGGCGGCGACCCGCCAGATCTCGCCGCACACCGCCGCCGTCGGGATGATCGGCGCGAACACATCGACCACGAGGCCGGCGGCGCGCAGGCCGGCGGTGGCCTGGTCGACGTGCGCATCGCACGTCGAGACGGTGCCGGCGTACGCCCCGGTCCGGATCACACCCGGGCGGATCGGGGTCGGCTGGCCGGAGTCGTCGTTGGTGGTGGCCACCACGGTGTTGACGGCCGGCTGGCCGCAGATGTCGGACCTGGTCGGTACGGTGTCCGGTTGGTTTTCGGTACTCTCGTGTTCCACGTCGACCTCTCACGTCGATGGTTGGGATGGGTGGCCCTTGCCGATGTCGCGGCGAGGGCCGCTGCCGTTTGTGGATGGGGTGCGTGCGCCGGCCCTCCCCGGCACGGCGCACGCACCCGACGACGCCCGGACCGCCGTGGGGAAGACCGGCGGACCGGGGCGGTGGCGGCGAACAGCACCAGGGCGCCGGCGGCGGCCAGGGCGGCCGGGTCGACCAGCCCGCGCGTCAGCAGCTCGGCGCCGCCGACCGCGACCAGGCCGACCAGCGCGCCCAGCACGAGGGCCACGCCGAGCAGCAGGCGCAGCGCACGAAGTGCTCCCCGGCCGGCCGGTCGTAGCGACCGCTGGAGTCGGCCCGTGGGGACCACTCCAGGTCCCGGCCGGCCGGGGAAGACCGGGGTTACCCGGCCGGCGGCGGCGCCCTCCCAAGCAGCCGCCGCCGGCCGAGCTGGACCAGCCACCAGGAGGGCCGGTCCATCCACCAGGGCGGAACGTGAGACAGCGCCCCTGGTGGCCGTCTTGTGGATGGTGATCATGCCGCGCCCCTGCCCCGCCAGCCCGAGGCGGCCGGCGAACCGAGGACGCGGGTCGCGGGCCGAGCCAGCGGCCGGGACTCAGCACCTCGGCCAGGGTGACCGCCGCCAACGGGCGGGTCGGCGAGGCCAGCACCACCGCCGTGTTGCCGCTGACGATCACCGGGGCGACGACGCTGACCACGCCGAGCAGCGACGGCTCGGCCGGCGCGACGACCCCGGCCACTCCGGTCGGCTCCGGCGTCGACAGGTTGAAGTACGGCCCGGCGACCGGGTTGACGCCGCCGTACACCTGGGGGAGCTTGTCGGACCAGCCGGCGTACCAGACCCAGCGGTCGATCGCCGCGTCGACCTCGCCGGCCGGCTCGCCTAGCGCGACGAACTGCTCGCGTCGGCCCTCCAGCATCTCGGCGACCCGGTAGAGAATCTGACCCCGGTTGTACGCGGTCGCGCCCGACCAGCCTTTCACCGCCGCCCGGGCGGCGACCACGGCGTCGCGGAGGTCCTTGCGGGAGGCGAGCGCCACGTTGGAGTCCTGCACCTGGTACGTCCGTCCCGACTCGCTGCGCGGAAACTTCCCGCCGATGAACAGCTTGTACGTCTTGCGCACGGCCACCCGCGCCGGTCCGGCGGCGGCCACGGCAGCACTGTCAGACATCGAGGTACGCCTCCAGCCCGTGCCGGCCGCCCTCGCGGCCGTAGCCCGACTCCTGGTAGCCGCCGAACGGCGACGTCGGGTCGAACTTGTTGAACGTGTTCGCCCACACCACCCCGGCGCGCAGCCGGTCGGCGGCCCACAGGATCCGGGAACCCTTCTCCGACCAGATGCCGGCGGACAGCCCGTACGGTGTGTTGTTGGCCTTGGCGATGGCCTCATCCGGGGTGCGGAAGGTCAGCACGGACAGCACCGGGCCGAAGATCTCCTCGCGGGCGATCCGGTGCGCCTGGCTGACCCCGGTGAACAGGGTCGGCGCGAACCAGAAGCCCTGCTCGGGCAGGTCACACGGCGGCGACCAGGCCTGTGCGCCCTCGTCGGTGCCGGCGGCGGCCAGGGTACGGATCCGGTCCAGCTGGGCGGCCGAGTTGATCGCCCCGACGTCGGTGTTCTTGTCCAGCGGGTCGCCGACGCGCAGCCGGGCCATCCGCCGCTTCAACGACTCCAGTAGCGGCTCGGCGATCGATTCCTGGACCAGCAGCCGGGAACCGGCGCAGCAGACGTGGCCCTGGTTGAAGAAGATGCCGTTGACGATGCCTTCGACGGCCTGGTCGATCGGGGCGTCGTCGAAGACGATGTTGGCGGCCTTGCCGCCCAGCTCCAGGGTGAGCTTCTTGCGGCTGCCGGCGACCGTACGGGCGATCTGCCGGCCGACGTCGGTGGATCCGGTGAAGGCGACCTTGTCGACGTCGGGGTGGCCGACGACGGCCTGCCCGGTGGCGCCGGCGCCGGTGACGATGTTGACCACACCGGGTGGCAGGTCGGCCTGCTGGCAGATCTCGGCGAACAGCAGCGCGGTCAGCGGGGTCGTCTCGGCCGGTTTGAGCACCACGGTGTTGCCGGCGGCCAGCGCCGGGGCGATCTTCCAGGCCAGCATCAGCAGCGGGAAGTTCCACGGGATGACCTGGCCGGCGACGCCGAGCGGGCGCGGGTCCGGGCCGAAACCGGCGTACGGCAGCTTGTCGGCCCAGCCGGCGTAGTAGAAGAAGTGCGCCGACGCCAGCGGCAGGTCGACGTCACGGGACTCGCGGATCGGTTTGCCGTTGTCCAGCGACTCGAGCACGGCCAGCTCGCGGCTGCGTTCGGCGAGCGCCCGGGCGATCCGGAACAGGTACTTGGCCCGGTCGCGGCCGGGCATCGGACCCCAGACCCGCTGGTACGCCGTACGCGCGGCGGCCACCGCCCGGTCGACGTCGCCGGGGCCGGCCTCGGCGACCTCGGCGAGGACCTCCTCGGTGGCCGGGTTGACGGTCTTGCGGGCCCCGCCGTCGGTCGGGTCGACGAACTCGCCGTCGATGAACAGGCCGTACGAGTCGCGGATGGTGACGACCGAGCGGGACTCGGGTGCCGGTGCGTAGTCGAACACGCTGATCAGTCCAGGGTGACGTAGTCGGGACCGGAGTAGACCCCGGTGTGCAGCTTCGACCGCTGCATCAGCAGGTCGTTGAGCAGGGTGGAAGCGCCGAACCGGAACAGGTCGGGGGTGAGCCACTCGTCGCCGGCGGTCTCGTTGACCAGCACCAGGTACTTGATCGCGTCCTTGGTGGTGCGGATGCCGCCGGCCGGCTTGACGCCGATCCGCCGCCCGGTGGCGGCGTAGAAGTCCCGTACCGCCTCCAGCATGATCAGGGTGACGGGCAGGGTCGCGGCGACCGGCACCTTGCCGGTGGAGGTCTTGATGAAGTCGCCGCCGGCCAGCATCGCCAGCCAGGAGGCGCGGCGCACGTTGTCGTAGGTGGCCAGCTCCCCGGTCTCCAGGATGACCTTGAGATGGGCGTCGCCGCAGGCCTGCTTGACCGCGACGATCTCGGCGTACACCTGCTCGTAGCGGCCGGCGAGGAACGCCCCCCGGTTGATCACCATGTCGATCTCGTCGGCGCCGGCGGCGACTGCCGCCCGGGTGTCGGCCAGCTTCACCTCCAGCGGCGCCTGCCCGGACGGGAAGGCGGTGGCCACGCTGGCCAGGTGCACGCCGGAGCCGGTGAGCGCCTCGGCGGCGGTCGGCACCATCGACGGGTAGACGCAGACCGCGGCGACCGGTGGGCAGTCCGGGTCGGTCGGGTCGGGGCGGCGGGCCTTGGCGCACAACGCGCGTACCTTGCCGGGGGTGTCGGCGCCTTCGAGGGTGGTCAGATCGACCATCCGGACGGCCAGGTCGATCGCCCACGCCTTGGCCGTCGTCTTGATCGACCGGGTGCCGAGCGTCGCGGCCCGCTGCCGCGCGCCGACCTCATCGACGCCGGGCAGCCCGTGCAGGAAGCTACGCAGGGTTGCCGCGTTCCGCCCCACCTCGGCCAGATCGTGGCGCGCGGGTGCCGGGGTGCTCACCGCTGCCATGCCGCGAGTCCTGTCATGCCCGCGAGTCTACGTCGCCAGCGAGTTCACGATCTTGGCCGTCGGCTGATCGGACGAGCAGACTTAACGGCGCTGTTGGCCTACCGTTACATCATGTTGGCCCCGGTGACCCACCGTGCCTGACGTGCGAGCAGTGCACTTCACCGACACGTACCTGCCCCGCCGCGACGGGGTGGTCACCTCGCTGCGGACTCTCGCGGCGGCGTCGGCCGCCGCCGGGCATCCCGGCCTGATCGTGGTGCCCCGGCACCCGGACCAGCCGACCGAGGCGGACGTGCTGCGGCTACGTGCGCTGCCCTGCGGAGTCGCCGACCTGCGGTTGTCGCCGTGGCTGCTGCGCGGCGCCGCCGCCACCGGCACCATCGCCGAGATCGCCGCCCACGCCCCGGACGTGGTGCACGTGCACACCCCCGGACCGGTCGGGCTGCTCGGCGTCCTCACCGCCCGCCGGCTCGGTCTGCCGCTGGTCCAGACCTACCACACCGACCTGCACGCGTACGCCGACGCGTACCGGGTGCCGGCCCGTGCGCTCAGCGCCGGCGTCCGGCTGTACGCCCGCCGGCTCGGCGTACCCCGCCCGGCGGCGGCACCGGCCGGCCACGCCCGTGACCACCGGCCGATGGCCAGCGGCGCCGTCGCCCGCCGCCGGGCCGCCATGGACGCCACCAACACCCTGCTGCTCGGCGGCGCCGACGCGGTGGTGGTGCCGACCCGGGCGGTGCTGGACCGAATCCACCTGCCGGTGCCCGCCGACCGGGTGCACCTGGTGCCGACCGGGGTCGCGGCCCGCCGCACCACCGCCGACGAGATCAACGCCTTCCGGTACGGCCACGGCATCACGCCCAGCGACCGGGTGGTCCTCTACGTGGGTCGGATCAACCGGGAGAAGGGCATCGACCTGCTGATCACCGCGTTCGAGCGGGTGCTGGTCGGCTGCCCGACCGCCCGGCTGGTGCTGGTCGGTGCCCTGTACGAGCCGCGCTGGCTGGCCGCGCTGCTGCGCACCATCGACCCTCGGGTGGCTGCCCGGATCACCCTCACCGGCCAGCAGGGTCCGGAGGTGGTGGCTGCGGCGTACGGGGCCGCCGAGGTGTTCGCGTTCGCCTCGCAGACCGACACCCAGGCATTGGTCCTGCAGGAAGCCGGCCTGGCCGGGGTGCCGGTGGTACTTGTCGACCGGGCGTTGCACGCGCACGGCGCGCTTGCCGGCGCCGCACTGCGCACCGAGCCGCAGCCGGGTGCGCTGGCCGGCGGGGTGCTGCGGCTGCTGCTCGACCCGGACACGGCCCGCCGGCAGGCGGCCGCGGCGGCGGCCCGCTGCGCCGAACACACCCCGGCCCGCTACGCCGAGGCGATCCGTGAGGTGTATGCGTCGGCCGCCGGGCTGGCGAGTAGGTTCAACGACCGTGGACGTACTCGTCGTTGATCAGTCGTCAACCATGACTGAGGGGCACCTAACTGGATGATCATCCGGTCGGACAGACGTATGACCCTCGCGTCCTGCTGGCTGGGATCCCGGCCGATCACCCGAGGTCAATGCCGTAGCGATCCACTTACGGTGAGATCTTCAAACGGGGACTCCACTGCCGGAGGCGCATCACCGATGATGCTCGAACGACTGTCCACACCGATTATCGCCGCCGCCGCGCTCGCGGCTGGCGTCGCGGCACACGCCGCGATCTCCCGCACCCGCAGCCGCGCCGTGGCACGCGCGTACGCGGATGGGTTCATGGACCGGCACCGCCTTGACCGGCACCGCCTTGGCCGGCCCGTCGTCCGATCTGGAGACTGAGCCGGGGCGGGGGGCGGGGGTGGGGCTGAACCCCTCATCGAGGACCCCCCCCCCCCCCGGCTCAATGTCAACTTTAGATCACTAGCAGTTACGTTGGGCCGGTGTGTGCAGGAGCTGCACCACAGTGCCGGGCGAGCGCCGCTGCGGCGGCCCGACCAGTGGAGAACGGGCCGAGCCGGTCTGACTCGTCCAGCCGTGCGGCTGTCCACCCGCCGAGCAGCCGCCCCGGCTCCGACCACAGGTACCCGAGCAGCACGCCGTCGCACGCCGCCACCCACCTGGTGGCCCGTTGGTCGACGGGCGCGTACCGCAGCCCTGGATGGGACATCACGGTGTCCAGCGCGGCAGCCGCCAGCATCTCAGCCTCGGCCTCGTCGACCGCCGTAGCGGCCGCGGTCAGCTTTTCCAACGCCTGGACCCGGTCCATGATGGTCACCTCTCGCCCCGTATCGGCAGATCGTCGTACACGTACGTCACCCGGCGGGCATCCGACACCACCTGCAACGCCTCCAGCGGCCGGCCGGTGACGTCTCGCGTCGTGCGCCACAGCTCAAGCACCCAGCCCACCGCCGCCAAGCCCAGGTCCGATTGCTCGGCCAACGCAGCAGGCCGCGCCGACAGCTCCTCGCTCGCGGTCGCCGGCCGCATGCCGGCAGCGGCCAACGCGGCGTACACGCCGCCGACCACCTTGCCCTGCCCGGCGAGCGCCGTGCCCGCCACCAGGTCACGCGGCATCCACGACTCATGCAGCTGGACGACACGGCCGTCCATCAAGTGGCGACGGCGGCGCAGCACCATTGAGGCGCCGGCAGGCAGAGCCAGCCGCGCGGCTACGCCGGGTGGTGCAGGTATGGCCTCCTCGACCGATACGACTTCCACCGACCCGTCGATGCCCTGGTCGGCGCAGGCGGTCTCCCACGGGCCGAGGTTCGCCCGAGTGCGGGCGGGGTCGGCGACGGCTGCGTACCGCGCCAGCGCCAGCCGCACCGGTGGCGCCGCGACTCGCGTTCCTGCGGCCCGGGCCGACTCGAGTACGCCGGCGGCGCGCAGTTCGGCCAGTGCCCGACGCACCGTCTCCCGTGACACGCCGTACCGCTCTGCCAGGGCGTGCTCGGTCGGGATCTGGGCGCCGGGCGCGTACTCGCCCGCCGCGATCGCCTCGCGGAGGTCCGCTGCGATCTCCCGATAGCCCGCCATGTGGCCCAGTTTAGGCGTACGCAAAGCCTTGACGTCGCGTCGTTACTGCGGTCACACTCAGTCCAACGCTTTGCGTACGCAAAGATGGGCGGGCCGCTCAGCCGCCCAGCCGGCCCGGTCCTGATCGGCATCCAGCGCGCGGATCCGCGGGGCCGGGCCACCCCGGATCGGCGGCGGTCCGGCCGGGTTCCCCCGTGCTCGCCGGGCCGCCGCCCCGCTGACTCGAGGAGCGCGAAGATGATCGGGAAGTGGTTCCTCCGCGACGCAGGCGTGGTCGACGTCGTCCGTCCGGTGCCCGGCCGCCGCCGGTGGGTCGACCAGCCCGCCCGGCCGACCGACACCCGGCCTGCGACCCGCACCGACCGTGCCGACCAGCGCGGCGGCAACGGCGGCCGCACCATCCTGCCGTGACCGGCACGTCCAGACCGGCCGCCCCGGCCGTCGAGCCGGCACACACCCCGCACCGGCCGACGTGGGACTGCGTCGTGTGCCCGGACGGTACGCCCTGGCCGTGTTCGCCGGCCCGCGTCCAGCTGGCGGAGGCGTACGCCAGCGAACCGCTCGCGCTGTCGGTCGACATCGGCGAGATGCTGACCGTCGCGGCTCGCGAGGCGGGTATCACCGACCCTGCCGAGCTGCACGAGCGGTTCGTGGCGTGGACCTGGATCGACGGGAGTCCAACGCGGTGACCGCGATGGACGACGGGCCGATCACCGATCAGGACATCGACGACGCGGCGGCCGGCGCCGTGCACGCACACGCCGCCGGCCACCGCTGTCACACCGACTGCCCCGGCACCGAGGACTGCCCGCAGCTGGTGTGGGCCCGTACCCGCCGGGCCATCGCCAAGTACCGCCTGGTGCGGCGATCCATATGACCGGGCCGATGGACGACGCCACGGCGGCGCGAATACTGGCCATCCACCACGGCCCGCCACCACCGGTCTGGCCACGATGCCCGGAGTGCGAGCCCGAGGGGTGCCCCGACCTGATCCGCGCGGTGCAGTGGCGCGCGGACCGACGGGATGAGCTGGACGATGCCGGCGTGGCCGACCATCCGCTGCTGTCGTGGCGGTGGCCACGCCGGACCACCCTGCTCTCAAGGCCATGGCGGTGCACCGTGCCGTCACGGCCGTGATCGTCGTCCGGGTCTACGGTCGGAGCGGGCAGCTGCTCTGCCTGGACGTGACCGCCGCCGCGCCGGGGGTGTGGCTGCGCGCCCAGACCGGTGAGCCGTGGTGGCCGGCGCGCTGGCGTGTCGTGGTGGAGTGGGCCTAGCCACGAGCATGCGGCGGTGCACCCGAGTCTCATCCCCGTAACGGTGGGTGTCGCCTGCCCGACGGTCCGATGGCGTGCTGCGGCCGCCGCTGGCACCGTGATCGCGCCCGCCCGTACCCCGACGGCCCCGCCCCGGCCGGCGACGGCGGGGCCCCACGAGAACCGAGGAGACGACGTGCGTAACAGAATGTTGGTGGCCGCGATCGTGGCGGCCGCCGTCACCGCTCTGGGCTGCGGTGCCGGCTCTGACGAGGACGCGGCCACGCCGGCCCCGACGTCGGCACCGGCGGACGACAGCCTTGCCTCCGCCGCTGCGGCCGCCGGGATCCCGCCTACCCCATCGCCTGAAGATTGGGCTGCCTACATCAGCGCGCTGAAGGACATCAACCCGGACATCGTCGGAGACAAGGACGAGAAGACGATCATCGACCGTGGCCGGAGCCAGTGCCAGTCAATCGGCAACGGCGAGGCAGACGAGGCAAAGCTCGTCCAGCTCACGAACTTGCGATTTTCGGCGCCGGGGTATCCGGACGGGTTCGGGGAGGAGACCGCCACCCAGATCCTGGCTGTGGTGCGGCAGTACATCTGTCCAGACTTCTGAGACATGGCGGAGCGGCCCCGCACCGGACTCGGTGCGGGGCCGCTGCTGTGTACGGAGGTCAGCGTCCAGGCGGGACCTCGTGTCGGGGTGCGGACGCCAGCCACGGCGCGTACCGCCGCATCCAGGCGTCGACGCCGGGGATGGCCATGACTCGGGTGATGGCGCCGGTGACCGCGACGACGCCGGCGACGGCCGGCACGGTGTCGATTCCGGCCTCGGTCGCGGCGAGCGGGATCAGCGGCAGCGCGGCGATCGCCGCGGCGACGGCCGTCCGGAGGGTGGCCCGCCACGGGTGGCGGGACTGGGTGGTGACAGGACTGGCCATGGTCATCGCTCCTCGTCGGTCGCGTCGACGGCCGCGCGGACAAGGCAGTCCTTCGCCTCGACCGCCCGGCGAATCGCGGTGGTCAGCTCCGGACCGTCCGGGAGGTCCGCGACGAGGTCGAGCACCGCGCTGCCGATGCGGGCAGATACGGCGGCCAGCGGTGGCGGCAGGTGCGACCAGGCAAGGTGCCGGGCGATCTGGACGGTCGACCGGTGTCGGCCGGTCAGCGCGGCCTCGATGCCGGCGCGGGTGCCGGCCGCCGCCTGCAGCGGATCGGCTGGATCGGTCGGGGTCTGTGGCACGAGGGTCTCCTATCTTTCACCGGCTCTATGCCGGCGATGGGCGGGCAAGGTGCAACTGTGCGGTCAGGTCCTCGACCTGGCCGCGCAGCTGCAGGATCGTGGCGTCGCGGGCGGCCAGGACCTCACGAAGCCGGTCCCGGTCGCCTTGGGTCCGGCGTAGCTCGTCGGCCAGGCCCGCCTCAGCGGTCGCCAGTTGCGCCAGCCGTGACTCCAGGTCGGTCACCCGCTGGCGAAGCCTCTCCTCTTCAGCACTGGTGAGCCGCAACGCCTCACGCAGGTCGGTGATCTGGCTCCGGGCCCGGTCCAGCGCGTCTCGCAGGTCACTTGTCAGCTGCTGGTAGACGTCCTGGCTGATCCGGGTCGTCTCGGCCTGCAGGTGCTTCGCCTGGGCGGCGGCGTGCTGGGCCTGGGCCTGGCGGAGCCGGCGGCCGACCATTGCGCCGGCGGCCGGCCCGCCGACCGCGGCGCCGAGCACCGCCGCGCCGGCGCCGACCAGCGCGGTGAGTAGGCCTGGGTCCATCAGTTGGTGGCGAGCAGCGCCCGGCCGAGCGCGGCGGCGCGCTCCTCGCCGAGGACCGCGACCAGGGCGGTCGCCGCTTCCTCCGGTGGCCGGGCGGCGAGCCCGGTCAGCACCCCGGCGATGATGGCGTCCTCGTCGACCCAGTCCCGGCCGAGCGCCTCCCGCACCTCCACCCGCAGGGTTGCGACGTCACGAACCGCTCTCGCGGCATCAGCGGCGGCACCACGGGCCGCCGTGTGCAGCGCCGGCCCATCCTTGGGGTAAATCCAGCCGTTGACCGCGATAGCGATCCTGCGGAGGTCTTCCTCACTGATCACGTCATCTCCTTCGACGATTTGCTTCGCCCTGGCCACGATCGCCGGCTTCTGGGCAACGATCGCCGGCCCCGGGCATTGGCTGTGTCCCCAGTCGTATCCGTTCTCGGCGCCCATGCTGTGGTGGCCGAGACCGCGGCCGTCAGGGGACGACGCGATCTGCAGCCGCACACCGTGCTCGGTGTGGGCACGGGCCAACAGCTGGGCGTTCGACTCCAGTTGCGGCGGGGTCAGCGGGTCCGGCAGGAAGCCTTCGTTCTCGATGCTGAGCCAGGTGCGGTTGCCGGCCCGCTGGGTCCATGCCCGGATGTCGGTGTCGACCATCTGTGCGATCCGGCCGTCCTTGGCCACGATGAAGTGCGACGACACCCGCGACGCCGGGTTGCGCTGCCAGGTGATGGTGCCGTCGAAGTATCCGGCGGCGATGTGCACCACGACGCCGTGATGCGCGTCCAGGCGGTCCGCCGGCTCGTCGGGTTTGCCGGTGCCGTTGCCGCTGTTCACGGTAGGGCCACGCCAGGTGGCGAGGTCTGTCCATCTGGCCAATTCAGGACACCTCCGGGAAGTCGTCGTCCCAGCCTGCTGCGTAGGCGAGCAGCCCGCCGACCAGGCCGACCAGCGCGGCGGCGGCGAGCACGATGAGCAGAGCCATGTCATTCCTCTCTACAGTGGCCGGCGGTAGTGGACATACAGCGCCGATGCCGCCTGGTTGGTGCCGGATTGCACGTCGAGCGGGGTGGCCGTGGCCTGCCGGACACGGACCTCCACGTAGTCGCCGGTCTCCATGCGCAGCAGCGGCGCGTGCGCCACCGACAGTGCCGTGTCCGACGTCGCCGGCCAGATGACTTCCCGCGAGCCGAGGACCGACACGCCGTTGAGCCACAGCCAGGCCAGGCGTCGGTCGGCGACGTACGGCTCCCACATGATGTGGCCGGAGACCTCGTACCAGCCGTCGACCTGGCACGTGTATCGGGTCGGCTCGCCGGAGTCCCAGCCGCCGTGCGTGTCCAGCTCCGCCACGTCCCATTCGACGCTCGTATCAGTGGACGCCAGGATCTCCTGCGCGGACGACATCCGCAGGACGGCGGCCGGCGGGTCGACCAGGGTCGCCAGGTCGTCGCCGGTGACGATCTGGCCGTCGGCGATGGTCATCGGGCGAGCCTCCACGGCGCTACGGGCCGGACCGGTGATCCGGCCAGGATGGTCTTGACCACGCCGTTGACCGGGGTGGCCGCGATGGTGAACGTCTGCCGGCCCGGCTCGAACAGTTCGGCGTCGTCGATGTAGGTCAGCACCCCCGACGTCGGGGTGCCGGTCAACCGGACCCGACCGGAGACCCGCGCCGCCGACGCCGGCGGGGACGAGGTCGCGGTGAGCTGGGTCCACGTGTCGGCGATGACGCCGGCCGTCACCGTGGTGGTGCCCAGCAGACCGCCGCCGTCGTCATACCACAGGATCTGCATGTCGATGACACGCGTCGACGCGCACCGCACCCACGCCGACCAGGTCCACGCGTACGCGCCGTCCAGGGCGTGCACCGGGATGACATCGGTGGCGGCGATCGCCTCGGCGCTGACCCCGTCGGGAGTCAGCAGCAGCGACGCCGACCCGGTGTGCGCCTGCGCGGTCGACCGGCCGACGGTGCCGCCGGTGCCGGACCAGCCCGACGCGTCAACCTCGAACGTTCCGTTGGGGTTGACGGGACCGGCCTGGGCGCAGCTGGTGGCGGTCAACCGCACCCCGGACACCAGCACCTCCATCGGGTAGTCCGGCGGCCGGACGGTCCACAGCGATCGGTTCCCGGCGGCTCTCGCCACCGGCAGCGCCGTGTCGACCCCGGCGTCGACGTCGGCGGTGGTCACCGATCCGCGGGTGCCCGTGCGGGTCGTTGACGCCAGCACACCGACCCGGTACAGCGCGGCGGGGCTCGTCGACCACGTGATCCGCAGCGACGACAGGTCGAACTCCTCCGCGTAGCCCTCGACGATCTGCTCGACCGGGTCCGGCGGCAGCCCGAACGCGTCCAGGCCCTGCAGCTGGACCAGGTCACCGACGTCGACGGCGGCGGCCGCGTCGCGGGCGGTGTCGTCCCACGCCAGCGACGTCAGATCCACCGGGATCTGCGGGAACCGGGTCTCGTCGATCGTGCCGGCCGACAGCATCCACCACGCCGCCGACTCCAGCTCGGCCGCGTCGGCGACGTTGCGGTCCAGCTCGACCGGCATCCGGCCGACCCCGTCCGGATCGTCCGTCGGATCCTGCACGTTCAGCGCACCTGTCTCCTGGACGATGCGTGTCTCGGCGCCGGCCGTGCTCCGCAGGGTGACGTCGTTGACGATCAGCTTGTCGTCGTCGACCGGCGTCAACGGGGACGCCAGCCGACCGGACCCGTGCGCCAGCACCAACGGCGTCTGGTTGTACAGGGTGGACCGCAGCCGCATCACCAGCGCCCGGGTGCCGCGCGCCTCGGTGAGGATCGCGTCGTCCGCGTCCGCGCACTCCTGCAGCAACTCCAGCACCGACAACCGCCGCTGCGGACCCATCGGCGCCGACGACGCGGCGTCACCGATCAGCGAGGAGCCGGGCACCGACTCCTCGGCGCAGAGCCGCTCGAACCGGTCCCCGGCGGTCTCGCCGGCGTGGCCGGTGGCAGCTGACACGGTGTCCGAGGTGCCCGGGACCGGTGACCAGATCGCGACGTGCCCCAGCGACGGCATCAGGTCGTCGCCGTTCTCCCGCTCACGCGGGTTGAGCACCCACTCCGTGACCTGCCCTACCGTGCCGGCAAGCGTGTCGCTGAAGCTGGCGACGGTCGCGGCCAGCAGGCCGTCCACCCAGACTCGGATCCGGATGTTGCCGCCGTCCTGGTCACCGTCGACCCGGTAGTGGTGCGGCAGCCCGTCGGCGATCGTGAACGCGGCCCAGCCCGACCCGAAGCTGGTCAACGCCCGACCATAGAAGACGGTGAGACCCTCAGGAGCGACGTTGGCCTCGTAGCGCATCGTCTCCTCGGACGGATGATCCGTGAACGCGTCGGTCGTCTCCCACCAGATCGGCGTCCGGGAGTCGGCCTGGTCCCGGGGCTGGGTCATCACCCACTCGACACGCCACCCGGACCCGCCCGCCGGCTGAGGCACCAGGCCCCGCAGGGTGCCGCCCCGGGACAGATCCACCACCGGCGCGGACCCCGGCCCGACATCACCGGTGCCGAACTCCGGCAGCCCGGCCGGAGGGATCGGCTCACCAGTGTTCGGCGCCTCGAACCGGGAGTAGCCGAACGGCCGCGCCGGCGGGCACCCGGGGATCGGTGACCGGGCCAGCGGCGCCCCCGCCGGATCCTCCAACGGCCAGTAGCCGGCCGGCCCGGTCGCCGGGATCGCACGCCGCAACGCGGACTGCAGCGGCGCGGCCGACACCGTGTGCCGCAGCCCGTACGCGGTGACCTCCACCCACCGCACCGACGCGGTCAGATCCCACTGCGCCGGCCACTCCAGCACATCGCCGACGAACCGCACCGGCGCGGTGGTCAGCTGCGGCACGGTGACCCGGATCGGCACCCGCCGACCGATCACCCCGAACAGATCCGAGCGCGGATTGCGCCGCGAATAGCGGCCCACCACGCCCGCCGCGACCCGCGACGCACCGTTGTTGATCATCAAAGTGCAGGTCGCCGCATCCGGCTCGCCGCCCTCGTTCTGCGTGCCCCGGGTGATCCGCACCTTCCGCTTGTTGAACACATCCGCCGAGATGTCATGCCACTCGCCGGCGTAGAACAGCTCAGTGACCGGCGTGAAACGGGTGCTCACCGGGCACCCCGCTGCCCGAACGCCAACTGCACGTTCCCGCG
>NZ_JARUBH010000001.1 GCF_029626105.1 Solwaraspora sp. WMMD792 | reverse complement strand
CCAGGTGACCAACTTCGGTAACAACCCGGGCGGAATGCAGATGCACGTCTACGTGCCGGACAGCCGTCCGGCGAACCCGGCGATCGTCGTGGCGATGCACGGCTGCGGCGGATCCGGGCCCGGCTTCTACTCCGGCAGCGAGTTCGCCTCACTGTCCGACCGGTACGGCTTCATCGTGATCTACCCGACCGCCACCCAGCAGGCCGGCTTCGGCAACTGCTTCGACGTCTGGTCCGAGGCGGCGAGGCGGCGGGGCGGCGGCAGCGACCCGGTGTCGATCATGTCGATGGTCCAGTACGCCCAGCAGCAGTACGGCGGCGACCCCAACCGGGTGTACGCCACCGGCAGTTCGTCCGGCGGCATGATGACCAACCACATGCTGGCCGTCTACCCGGACGTGTTCAAGGCCGGGTCGGCCTTCATGGGAGTGCCGTACAACTGTTTCGCCAACGCGGCCGACTATCCGCCGTGGAGCAGCCAGTGCACCGGTGGCAACATGAACCGGACCCCGCAGCAGTGGGGTGACGCCGTCCGTCAGGCGTACCCGGGTTACTCCGGCCCGCGGCCGCGGGCGCAGCTGTGGCACGGCACCGCCGACACCCTGGTGCCGTACTCGTTGCTGCAGGAGGCGGTCGACCAGTGGACCAACGTGTTCGGGCTCAGCCAGACACCGACCCGTACCGACACCCCGCGGTCCGGCTGGAACCGCCGCCAGTTCGCTGACAGCTCCGGCACCGTCCAGGTCGAGGCGTACAGCATCCAGGGCGCCGGCCACAGCCTGCCGAGCGGCGGCATGGCCGCCGTTGCCATCGAGTTCTTCGGGTTGACCTCGACCCCACCGCCGACCACGGCTCCGCCACCCACCACCGCACCGCCGCCGACGACGGCTCCACCGCCCACCACCGCACCGCCGCCGACGACGGCTCCGCCACCGACCACCGTGCCGCCGCCGACGACTGCGCCGCCGCCCACCGGTGCCTGCCGGGTCGCGGCCACCATCAACGCCTGGAACAACGGGCTGACCGGGAACTTCCGGATCACCAACACCGGTTCCAGCGCCGTCAACGGCTGGTCGCTGGTCTTCACCCTGCCCGGCGGGCAGACCATCACCGGGGGCTGGAACGCCACCTACTCACCGAATTCGGGGCAGGTGACGGCCCGCAACATGTCCTACAACGCCAGTATCCCGGTCAACGGCTCGGTGGACATCGGCTTCCAGGCCACCCACACCGGCAACGCCGGCGCACCGAGCTCGTTCACCCTCAACGGTGCCGCCTGCACCATCAGCTGACCAGCGGCTGAACCACCGGTCCGGACAGGCTGGAACACCGGTCCGGGCAGTCAGACAAGGATGGTCCCCGGGGCCCCGCCGATCGGCGGGGCCCCGGGGACCATGTCCTGCAGTCGTCGACGTCGTCCGCCGGGTCGGCCTACTCGTAGTGGTAGGGCCAGTAGATGTACCGGCCGCTGACCCGCTTCCTGCCGGCCAGCCGGGCGGCCAGGTGACGCAGTGTCCGCATGGCTACCTCCTCGTTCGATCGAGGTGAGTAATTCTCATGACCATCGCACACCGGTTGCGGGTACGCAACGAGACGTGATCAGAACTTTCCGTCGACAAACCGGGCCCGCAGGCCGGCCGGTGCGAGCCGGCCGGCGAACCGCAGCCGGGTCGACGCGGCGTTCGACGACTCGACCGAGCCGCGCTGGGCCAGCCGGGAGACGGTGAGGGTGAGCTGACGCATGGTCAACGCCGTACCGATACAGACCCGGGGCCCGGCGCCGAAGGGCAGGAACGCCGCTCCCGGTGCCGGCCGGCCGGCGGCCCACCGGCCGGGGTCGAACTCGTCGGGCCGCTGCCACCACCGTGGATCCCGATGGATCAGGTACGCGCCGATCAGCACCTCGTCGCCGGGCCGCAGCGTCCACGGACCCAACCCGGTGGCCGTACGGGCGGTCCGGGTCATCAGCCACGCCGGCGGATACAGCCGCAGCGCCTCGTTGACCACGGCCTCGGCCAGCGGTAGCCGGGCCGCCGGCGGCGGGTCGCCGGAACCGGCCGGCCCGCCCGCCTCCGCCCGCAGCGCGGCGACAAGCTCCGGCCGGCTGGCGAGTTCCCAGGTCAGCGAGGTCAGCGCGGCAGCCGGCACGCCGTGTCCGCCGAGCAGGACCGGGCGCAGCGTCGACACGACCGCCCGGTCCGGCAGTGCCGGCCGGGCCGCCAGCAGCACGTCCAGTAGGTCCAGGGTGGATGTACCGGCCGAGGCCGTACCGGTCGGGGCGGTCCCGGCCCGACGGCGTCGCACCACCGACAGCAGGGCGTCGGTGAACGTGCGGTGTGCGCGGAAGAACCGACGGTTGCGCCGAATCGGCAGCCAGGCCGCGAACCCGTACTTCGCGGTCTCGAACGGCGCGGTGGCGGCGACGCCCTCGGCGAGCAGCTCCGGGACCCCTGCGGAGTCGGCTCCGAAGCAGTAATCGGCGATCGTCGCGGCGGCGTACTGTCGCATCATCGCCAGCACGTCGGTTTCCCGGCCGGCGGCGGCGTCGAGGTCCGCGTCGAGGATCTCGACGGTACGCCCGTCGAAGGCGGCGCTGGCCTGTCGGTCGAGACCGGCCCACGCGGCCCGACGGGCCGGCATCCAGGCCTCGGCCCGCTCGGCGGCCCGGTCGAGGTCGGGGCGGGCGTCGAACGGGGCCAGCTCGGGCAGAAAGGCGTTGCCCGGCCGGGTGAGCACGTCGTGGGCCAGCTCCGGGTCGATCACGAACACGGTGCGGTCGTCGAAGGTGAACACGTCGCCGTACTCGCGGTGATTGCGCTCGATGAAGCCGATCCGGTCGGCCTCGTAGGCCGGGGTGTTGCCGGTGAGCCAGTGCCCGCGCGGCCCCGGTGGCCGGTCGCCCTGCTTCAGCGGTGCCATCTGCGGCTCCTAACCAGGTGCAGGACCCCGCTACCGGGATCCTGCCTTCGTTCCCGGTGTCCGACGGCTGTCTACGCCTGGTGGTAGTACCACCACTCGTACCGGCCGCTGATCCGCCTCCTGCCCACCAGCCGGGCCGCCAGGTGCCGCAACGTCCGCATGTCCACCTCCTCGATCGGATTAGGTGAATGCTTTTCTTGATCGTGTCACCTGAGGATGCCGCACACAACGCCATCGCAGCGAAACAGCTTGTTACGTCTGCTCGGATGGTGCC
The DNA here is from genome assembly GCF_029626105.1 of Solwaraspora sp. WMMD792. Lineage (NCBI taxonomy): Bacteria > Bacillati > Actinomycetota > Actinomycetes > Micromonosporales > Micromonosporaceae > Solwaraspora > Solwaraspora sp. WMMD792. Next base: position 22,482 of record NZ_JARUBH010000001.1, on the reverse strand, counting down.
GGCGGGGTGCCGGAACCGACCTCGGCGAGGCCAGGCGTGGTCAGGTTGGGTGCGGTCAGGTTGGGTGCGGCCTCAGACGTCGCGTCGAAGGAAGACCGTCGCCGCCACCGTGCCGATGACCCCGATCCAGCCGAGCAGGACGATCAGCCCGGTCACCAGATCCGGCACGGCGACCGCAGCAGCGTCCGACGCTCCGGCCAGCAGCCGACCGGCCCGCTCCGGCAGGACACCGGCGACGCCGGTGAACCCGGCCAGCACCGGGCAGACCACGAACACCAGCCCGAGCGTCACGGCCAACCCTGGTAGGACTCCGCGCAGCACGACCGCGACGGCGTGGCCGAGCAGCCCGACCAGGACCAGATAGCCGACCGCGCCGACCGACACCTGCACAGCGGCCCAGCCGACCGGCCGCACGGTGGCACCGGCGATCCAACCGGTCGTCAGGCCGGCACCCAGCGCCGCTGCGGCGGTGAGCGCAGCGACGACCAGGTACGCCGCCGCCCGACCGGCGAGCACCGTCCGCCGGTCCGGGCAGGCGACCAGGGCGGTCCGCAGCAGGCCGCCGGCGTACTCGGCCGCGCCGCCGAGGACCCCGATGATGATCGGGCCCGCCTGCAGGAAGGGAACCGCCCGGCAGGCCAGGGCCACGGCGTCGACACCCGCCGGCCCGCCTTCGCCGGTCGACCGGGCCGTGGCGACCGTCACGGCGACGACGGCGACCGCCGCGCCGACCGTACCGCCGAGGGTGGCGACGACACCCGGCAGTGTCCGCAGCTTGACCAGCTCGGCCGCGACGACGTCGCCGAGACCGCCGGTCACACGTCGCGCCGATGGAGTACCCCGGCGGCGACGGCGAGCAGCCCGAACGTCCAGCCGGCCATCACCAGCCCGCCGGCCAGTGGGGCGAGCGCGTCGCCGAAAGCGACGTGTTCGCGGGCGAACAGCCGGATGCCGGCGAGATCCGGCAGGTAGCGGGCCAGCGGGGTGACGTACGACAGCAGCAGTGACAGCGACACCAGCGAGTTGTTGACGATGAGCACGGTCATCGGCACGATCCCGTTGCGGGTCACGACGGTGACCGCCAGTGCGGTGAGCGCGGTCAGCGCCCAGTAGACGGCCGCGCCGACCGCCCGGACCACGGTGTCCGCCGTCGCGGTGGCGCTGGCGACGGTGGCGGCACCGGCGTTGGCGCCCGCCCCGCCGACGACAGCATGGGCCAGGGCCAGCGACGCGGGCACCGCCACCCCGGCCGTCACGGCGACCAGCCCCACCGCGACCAAAGCCTTCGCCGCCAGCACCGGCAGCCGCCGGGGCGCGGCGGTCAGCGTCGTGGTGATCTGCCGGCCACCGCCGCTGTCGCTGCTGTTGGCGGTGTACTCGCTGCCGACCACGACGACGCCGATGACGACCGCGCCGACGGTGCCGAGCGGCACAGCGGCGAAGAACGCCTCCGGCGCGGACGTGTACGCGACCAGTTCGGGACGGCCGGACGCCAATGCGCCGCGTACCGTGACCGAGTTGACCAGGGTGATCGCGACCGATCCGATGACCGCGACGGCCATCGCGACGGCGGTCGCCGGCAGGGTGACGGCCTTGCGCCATTCGGCGGCGACCGTGTCGAACGCCGTCACCGGGCGCCGGGCCGCGCGTCGCTGCCGGTGAGGGCGAAGAACGCCGCCTCGGCAGTGCCGTGTCCGGCGACGACCTCGGCCAGCGGGCCGGCCGCGACGGTCCGGCCGTCGGCGACGACCACCAGGTCGTCGGCGATGCCGGCGAGTTCGCCGATCAGGTGACTGGACAACAACACCGTCCCGCCGGCGTCGGCGTGGGCCCGCAACAGCCGCCGGACCCACCGGACGCCGTCCGGGTCGAGTCCGTTGACCGGTTCGTCCAGCACCAGCGCCGCCGGCTCACCGAGCAGCGCGGCGGCGAGCCCGAGTCGGCGACCCATCCCGAGGGAGAACCGGCCCGCCCGCTGCCGGGCGGCCTCGGCCAGCCCGACCTGGTCGAGGACCTCGTCGACCCGGCGTCGGGGGATCCCGTTGCTGCGCGCCAACCAGGTCAGATGGCTGCGGGCGGTACGGGACCGGTGCGCGCCGGAGCCGTCGAGCATCGCACCGACCGTGTGCAGCGGCCGGCGCAGCTCTCGGTACGGCCGTCCGGCGACCAGGGCCCGGCCGGCGTCGGCGCGGTCCAGACCGAGCAGGATCCGCAGGACGGAAGACTTCCCGGCCCCGTTGGGGCCGACGAATCCGGTCACCCGACCGGGCACCGCCTCGAAGCTGACGCCCCGCAGCACCTGTCGGGCACCTCGCCGTTTGACGACGTCGTCGATGAGCAGCATGCCTGCCATCCCACCGCCGATCCGTCGCCGTGTCGTCGGGCCGGGGACGGGACCTGCGGACCGGTCCTGCGACCGTGGTCGTGCGACCACGGTCCGATTGTCGGCCCGACCCGGCGGACCTAGACTCGGGCCGGTGGACAGCAGTGGGCGTCCGACCTGGCGTTCCCGGGTGTGGCTGGTCGCCGCCGCGCTGGCCGCCGTCCTTGTCACGCTGGCCCTCGTGACCGGTGCCGAAGGGCCGGCGGCGCTGGTCGTTCCGGCCCTCGCGATCGTCTCGGCGTTCGTCGTGCTGGCCTGGGCCTTGGTCCGCAGCCGCCGGCAGCGCCGCCGCTACGAGGAGCAGCTGACCGCCTGGGCCGCCGAGCGGGCCGGTCAGACCGAACGCTTGCGGATCGCCCGTGACCTGCACGACCTCGTCTCACACGGGCTGGGCCTGGTCACGGTGCGGGCGGCGGCCGCCAACCGGGTGGCCGGCGTGGGCGGTGACGCGGAACGTGCCGCCGCACTCGCCGACATCGAGCGGGTGGCCCGCGAGACGACCACCGAACTGCGACGGCTGCTCACCGTCCTGCGTACCTCGGGTGACGGGCCGGCACCGGTGCTGCCGGCGGCGTCGCTGGGCGACCTGCCGGGGATCGTCGGCGCGGCCCGGGACAGCGGGCTGCCCGCCGCGCTCGACCTGGCGGAGCTGGGCACGGTCTCGTCCGGGGTGCAGCTGGCGGTGTGTGCGGTGGTCCGGGAGGGACTCCACAACACCGCCCGGCACGCCGGGCCGACCGACGTCCGGGTCAGGGTGCACCGCGACGGGGACGCGGTGGTCGCCAGCGTCCGTGACGGCGGACCCGTTGCCGGATGGTGCCCGCAGCCCGGCGCCGGCCACGGGCTGACCGGGCTACGCGAGCGGGTGGACGCCCTCGGCGGGTCGCTGCACGCCGGTCCGGTCGGTCCCGGGTTCCACCTGGTGGCGCGGCTACCCGAGCCTGGGGCGGCGGGGTGACGTCGCGACCGGCGCGCCGACCCGTGCGGGTCCTGGTCGCCGACGATCAACCGTTGCTGCGGCACAGCCTCGCCATCGTGATCGACAGCGTCGACGACCTGGTGGTGGTCGGTTCGGCCGCCACCGGCGCGGACGCGGTGACCCTCGCACGGCTGCTGCGTCCGGATGTCGTCCTGATGGACATCCGGATGCCCGGCGGGGACGGCATCGCCGCCACCCGCGCGATCACCGGCGACGGCACGCTGCGCGACGTGCGGGTGGTGGTGCTCACCATGTTCGAACTCGACGAGTACGTGTACGGAGCGTTGCGTGCCGGCGCGAGCGGATTCCTGCTCAAGGACACCCACCCGGACCGGCTACTCGACGCCGTCCGGCGGATCCACGCGGGGGAGTCGTTGTTCGCTCCCAGCGTCCTGGCCCGGATCGTGGCGCACTACGTGGACCGTGCCGACCGGCGCGCCGGGCGTCGGGCGCCCACCCTCGACGGGCTCACCGACCGGGAGAAACAGGTGCTGGTCCAGGTCGCCGAGGGCTTGTCCAATGACGACATCGCGCAGGTACTGACCATTTCGGTGAAGACCGTCAAGACCCACATCGGCAACCTGCTGGCCAAGCTGTCCGCCCGGGACCGGGCACAGCTGGTGATCGCGGCGTACGAAAGCGGCCTGGTCCACCCGCGACCCGCCGGCCGGCGGTCCTCCTGAACAAGCTGTCCGGCGGTCCTTCTGAATATGCTGGACGGCGCCAGTCGGTCGATGGGCGGGCAGTGGCCACCCGAACGACGGCGCAACCTTGACCGGTCACCGGACCGGCCTGCGGTCCGTACCCTGCGAACCTGACGATTCTGCTGGTATGACGAGGAGGGTCGGATGGATTCGGCGATGTCACGCGACGTCGACCGGCGGCGGTGCGGGACCGGCTGCGGCCGGCGGCCGGGGTGGGCGGTGATCAGCCAACCCCGGCCGTCCGGACCGGACGTGCTCAGTGGTGGTGCAGCGGTCGGGTGACCGCGGCGAAGGCGTCGACGATGCCGTGGCCGTAGAAGCCGTTGAAGCTGGTGCCGCCGTCGCAGTAGGCGTCCCATTCGGGGGACCGGCCCTCGTTGGCGTAGGACACCAGGCGCGGCTCGGGGCAGGCCGTGTCGGCGGCGGTCCGGTACAGGTGCCGTTCCACCTTGTCCGGGTCCAGGGTCAGCCCGCCCCGGCGGCCGTCGCGCTTGCCGTACCGGCTGACGATCAGCGCGGCCACCCCGGAGACGTGCGGCGACGCCATCGAGGTGCCCTGCAGGTACGTGTAGTAGCCGCAGGTCCCGGCCGACGTGCACTCCTTGAACACGTACGACTCGGCGTCCGGCACGATGTTGCCGTCAGCGTCGACCGCGCCCTCCTCCTGCAGTACGTGCAGCGGGTACGACGACAGGATGGTGTTGTCGTAGGTCCGGTGGGTCGGGGTGCCGTACCCGTCGCGGAACCAGCCGCCGGGCGCGGCGACCGAGATCTCCTCGGTGCCGTAGTTGGAGTAGTCCGCCTTGGCCTTCGACGGGCCGAGCGCCGACACCCCGATCACGTGTGCGCCTTCGACCGGCAGGTCCCAGCAGGTGTCGTTGTCGATGGTGCGCAGCCGGGGGGTGCCGCCGTAGTTGGGGCTGGACGAGTCCGGGCGGGGGTCGCCCAGGTCCTCGTGGTTGTTGCCGAGCGAGCCGACCAGCGTGACGCCCCGCTTGTGCGCGTACCGCAGCGCCCGGTTGACCGCCTCGATGGTGGCCCGCTGCGACGCCTGCTCCTCGGCGGAGTCGGCCGGGTTGTCCAGGCAGTTGTACAGCCACGGGTCGATGTAGAACGACATGTTGACCACGTCGATGCCGGCGTCACCGGCGTAGACCAGGGCGTTGACCACCGAGTCGAGGAAGAAGTAGCCGGAGTCCTGGCCACCCTTGAGCGCCACCAGGGTGACGTTGGGGGCGACGCCGGACAGGCCGAAGCGGTTGGCGGCGGCGCCGATGGTGCCGGCGACGTGGGTGCCGTGGCCGCTGTCGTCGCGGTCGACCGGGTCCAGGCAGGACTCCACCTCGCACGTCCCGTCGATGTCGGGGATGTCGGGGGCGAAGTTGCGCGACAGCGAGTAGCTGAAGTTGGGCCTGATGTCCGGGTGCTGACCGTCGACCCCGGTGTCCAGGATGCCGACGGTGACCCGCCGGTCGCCCGGCTCGACCCGGCGTGACTTGTCCGCCCGCATCATCGGCAGGCCCCAGAGCTTGTCGTCGAGCGGGTCCATCCGGGTGCCGCGTCGCCCGGCCGCCCCGGCGGATGTCGCGCCGGCGATGCGGTGCTCCTGCTCCACCGTGTCGAAGCGCTGGCGTGGCGCGTACCCGATGGCCCGCTTCTCCGCGGCGCCGAGCAGCGCGGGAGCGGCGGCGACCTTGGCGGCGAACTCGGCGTCGTCAGTGACGACCTGGTACATGCCCACGTCGACGGTGCTGCCGGTGACGGTGCCGCCGGCGGCCTCGATGGCCGCTGTCGCCTCGGCGGTGCCGGTGCCGGCCTCGGCGACCACCGTGTACTCGGTGACGTCGCCCGAGGCGCCGGGGGCGGCGGCGGCCGGTCCGGCCGGTACGGCGCCCAGCAGGGCCAGGGTCGTCGCGGTAGCGACGGCACCGGCGGTGAAGCGTCTGCTCACCACATCATCCCTTCGTAGAATGTGCACGGACGAACCGTGATCGGCGCCGCCGGGGGCGGCGACGCTTGAGGTAATCTACCGCCGGTTCCGCCGTCACACGATCCACTGCGGTTGCAATTCGCCCGCTCCGTGCAGCGGGTGGCGGCGGCAGACTGGCCGGTTCAGTGCGTCTTGCCGAGTCGCCAGTAGCCGGTGAACGCGATCCTGCGTTTCGGGACCCCGATTTCGACCAGGTGGCGGCGGGCCCCGGCAGGCAGGGCCTGCTCGCCGGCGAAGTAGGCGGACACCGTGGTCGGACTGTCGGTCGTCCAGGCCTGCGCCGCGGCGAGCGCGAGGCTGCCCGGCCGGGTCCCGGCCGGCCGGGGCAGCCAGCGGACCTCGAACCCGGCGGGTGCGTCGACCGGCTGGGCGTCGGCGGGGTCGGGGATCTCGACCAGGGCCAGGCCGGTGGCGTCGCGCGGCAGGTCCCGCAGGATGCCGACGATCGCCGGCAGCGCGGTCTCGTCGCCGGCCAGCAGGTGGAACGTGGTGTCGGGGGCGAACTCGTATCCGCAGCCCTGGTCGAGCAGAGCGACGGTGTCACCGGCCTTGGTGCGTTGCACCCAGCGGCTGGCGACCCCCTCGTCGCCGTGCACGACGAAATCGATGTCGAGTTCGCGGTCCTGTGGCCGGAACGCGCGGACTGTGTAGTTGCGCAGGTGTGGGCGGGTCGCCGACGGGATCCGCAGGTACTTCAGGTAGCCGATGGTGTCGGCCCGGTTGGGCAGGTCGAAGGTGGTCTCGCCGTGTTCCTGCGGCAGGAAGAGCCGGAACCAGTGGTCGAATCCGTGGTCGGGCAGGCGCTGCAACTGGTCGCCGCCGAGGGTGACCCGGATGAAGTTCGGGCTGATCCGTTCGGTGCCGACGACGTTCACCACACACAGCGTGGTGTGCTTCTTGGCATCCTTGAAGCTCATGGTTCTCCTTGTCGCACGGGGGCGCGCCCGGCCGAGCGGCGGAGGCCGGTGCGGCTGCGTGGTCACGGGACTCCCGGGAGGTCAAGTCAGGTTTGCCTAACCTTAATTGGTCGTCCGGGTGTCCGGAAGGTCGACCCGCAGCGGATCGTCGCGGCACCGCTTCCGACGGCAACGGAGCGCGGGCCGCCCACCCACCGGGTGGACGGCCCGCAGCGCGCCGAAGCGCGTCCGGTCACTGGGTGAGCTCGGCGACCTCCTCGGCGGTCAACCGACCCCGCGACGGCGTCGCCGCCGCGGACCGGGCGGCGGCGGTGGACGCGGTCGGCGACGGGTCGACCGCCGGTGGGTCGGCCGGCCGCCGCCAGTGCCAGTCGGTGACCGCCTGGTACGCGGCGGCCACCGACAGCAGACGGTCCTCGGCGTACGGTTGCCCGCCGAGGATGGTGCCGATCGGTACCCCGCCGCCGGAGAAGCCGATCGGGAACGCGATCTCCGGCAGCCCGACGATGTCGAACGGCACCGGGCTGGTCTGCACCACCACATCGCAGCTACTGAAGATCTGGTCCAGAATCCGGTCCAGCAGCAGCAGCTTGGCGCGCTGGCCGGTGACCCACCCGTTGGCGCCCAGCAACGCGCCCTGCAGCCAACTGGTCACCGACACCCCGAAGCCACGCAGGTCACTGCGCAGGTACGGCATGAACGGCTCGCTGCGCTCCGGCAGCCGTACGTTGTTGAACGCGCTGCCGGTGAGCAGGCTCCACTCGTCCGGGAACGGCACCTCGACCAGCTCGCACTCCGGTATGGCGGCCATCTCGGCGAGGAACGCCCGGCGGGCCGCCGCCGTCTCCGAGCCGCCGTCGGCATAGCCGGGCAGCACCCCGATCCGGGTCTTCCAGCGCATCCGCAGGCTGTCGCCGTCGTAGCGGGGCGTCGCCGCGTTGATCAGGTTCGGCACCGGCGGCAGGCCCTGGCTGCGCGGGTCGGCCGGGTCCGGCCCGGCCATCGCCATCAGCATGATCGCCGCGTCCTTGGCGTCGCGGGCGAGCGGGCCGGGATGGTCGCGGGTGTAGGTGAGCGGGACGATCCCGGCCAGCGACACCCGGCCCATCGTCGGTTTTATGCCGGTGAGGTTCTGGGCGTTGGACGGCGAGGTGATCGAGCCGCCGGTCTGAGTGCCGATCCCCGAGCTGGCCAGCCGGCCGGCGACGGCGGTGGCGGTGCCGGTCGACGATCCGCCCGGGTTGGTCGACGGGTTCGTCGGCGTCCAGGCGTTGACGGTGGTGACCTGACCGTTGGGCAGGGTCGCCCGGGTGGTGGCCAGCGGACCCATCTGGGTCTTGCAGCAGCGCCTGGCCGTCGGTGCTCGCCGACGCCTTCATCCGGGCGTACTGGGCGACCGCCATCCCTTCGAGTTCTTCGCGTTCGGAGACGTAGGAGACCTCTCGGGGACCGGTCCGCTGGCCGGTCATGATGCCCAGATAGACCAGCGTCATCAGCGGGCGGCGGCGCTGGCTGCTCCGCCAGACCTGCATGACCTCCTCGTTCTGCCGGAAGATGCGTTCCTGTACCCCGCGCAGCGCCTCCTGGCCCGGGTCGTGGTTGAACACGTACGCCAGGTTGTCGCTGTAACCGACGCACTCGCCGTCGATCAGCCGCAGCGAGATCTCGCCCTGCCCCGGGTGCGGCAGGCAGCCCGGACCCCACCGCCCGCCGGCCCAGAACAGTCCACCGGCGAGCAGGGCCAGGACCACGGCGGCGGCGACGGTTCGCCGGGCCCACCACGGTGGCGCCGGCGGTGCGAGGTCGGCGGCGGTCGGGTGCCCGTAGCGGTCGTCGGGGTCGGCGGTCGCCGCCAGCGGCAGGATCCATGCGTCGGCGCGGCGTAGCCGCCGCTGCTCCGGCAGGGCGTCGCGCCACTCGTCGAGGCCGATGTCCACCTCGGTCAGCCGGATCGGGGTCGCAGCGTCCGGTACCGGGGCGTAGCCTTCGGCCGCGGTGGCCAGGATCAGCAGGGGGTCCCACCGGCCGGTCTCGTTGCGGACATCGTTGACCAGCCGCAGCAGGGCGTGTCCGGCGTTGTCCGGTGCGACGTCGCGCAGCAGCAGCACCGGATAGGCGGTGCGCTGCCAGCCGTTCGGTGACCAGACGCGGCGCAGATGTCCGGCGCGCAGGTCCTCCAGGAAGGCGTGCACGAGCAGTTTGCGCACCTGCTCGGGCTGTTCCCCGGTACGCAGGTCGGTGGTGAGTCGTTCGGCGAAGCCGATGAAGGTGCCGCTCTGTCGTGGCGCGAGGTACTGCTGGCGCATGAACCAGCGGTACCGGCCGCCGATCACCGGTAGGCGTCCGGACAACGCGGCCCGGAAGACCACGTCCGGGACCGCCCGCAGGACCAGCCAGAGCAGCAGCCGGTACGCGGTGGCGAACATGGTCTCGGCGTCCGAGGCGCCGCTCAGGTTCTCGGCGGCCGGCCGGCGGCGCCAGTCGCGGAGCATCTGGGTGAGCCGGGCCCGGCGTTCGGTGACCTCGACGTCGGCCAACCGCTGGTCCATCAGCCAGCGGGCCAGCGGATAGTGGCGGAAGGTGAACGGCTCACCGCCGAACGCGTCGAGGGCGAGCTGGTGGTGCATCGCGTCGAGCAGCGGGCGGATTCCTGCTCCGTCGGGGAACTCGGTGGCGTCGACGTCGACATGCGGCACTCGGCGGTGGGCCGGCCGGCGGAGCCGGCGCAGCAGCCCGGCGTGCACCTCGGACCCGGCAGCGCCAACGGCCACGACGACCGGCAGATCGTGCTCGCCGCGCCGGGGCCGGCGCAGCAGCCGGCCGACGAGGGTCAGCAGTTCGGCCACGCCCCGGGAGGCGAGCCGGTCACGTGCCCGGTTCGCACCGGCCTCCATGGTCACCTCGGCACTCCGATCCTGCGGTCGAGCGGACGGTCCATCCAGTGTCGGTCAGGGCTGCCACCTGCTGGCTTGCGGACCGGACGATTAGGGCAGAATGCCCGGCGGTTTGACGGGAATCCGTCAGGTCCGTCGGCAAGGTAGGGACGATGATCCACTGTCCCGAGCCGCGCCGGTAGGAAGATGAATGCGGATAAGACCGGCGTGGATGATTAAAGTGGATCTTCGACTGTCCCGGGCGGACATCATCCGGAAACCTTCGTCAGTACTATCACTGACATGTCACGTCGAGAACGGCTCGCGGACCCCACGGCCGCCCAGGAGTTGGGCGGGGCTGCGGACGGGGTGCAGCCGGGGACGCAGGATCCCGAGTCGGTAATGGACTCCGCCGCCGCGCCACCGCGTCGCCGTCGCCGCGGGCTGCGGATCGCTCTGACGGTGCTCGTGGTCCTGACGCTGCTCGGTGGCGGTGGACTGCTCGCCGGTGGGTTCTACCTGCGGTCGATCGAGTCCGGGATCGAGCGGGTGGAGGCGTTCGTGGACGTGCCGGAGGAGTTCCGGCCGGAAAAGGTGACCACCGCCACGAACATCCTCATCCTCGGCAGCGATACCCGGGACCCGCAGAGCACGTCGGGCTCCCGCAGTGACACGATCATCCTGGCGCACATCGCGGCCGACCGGCAGAGCGCCCAGCTGATCTCCATTCCCCGGGACACCTGGGTCTTCGTGCCGGAAAACCAGGAAGGAACATACGGCGGACGGGAAGCGAAGATCAACGCCGCGTATGCCTGGGGTGGTATCCCGCTGATGGTGCAGACCGTCGAGGAGTTCACCGGAGTACGGGTGGACAACGTCGCCCTGGTGGACTTCGCCGGATTCCGGGAGATCGTCGACGCGCTCGGCGGGGTCGAGATCGACGTCGAGGAGGCGTTCACCTCCAACCATTCCCTCAACCCTGACAACCGACGGTCGTTCGCCGCCGGCCCGCAGACGATGGACGGCGCGGCGGCCCTCGACTACGCCCGCGAGCGGTACGCCTTCGCCGATGGCGACTTCGCCCGGATCCGCCACCAGCAGCAGGTCATCAAGGCCATCCTGGAGAAGGCGGCCTCCGGTGGGGTGCTGTCCAGCCCGGCCACGCTGAACTCGTTCATCCGGGCCACGGCCGACGCGGTGGCGGTCGACGAGACGTTGTCCCTGCTCGACTTCGGCATGGACCTGCGACACCTGCGCGGCGACGACCTCACCTTCGTCACCAGCCCGACCGAGGGCACCGGGCGGGTCGGTGACGAGAGCGTGGTGTTCGCCGACACCGAGGCGGCCGCTTCCTTCTATGACGCGGTCCGTCGCGACGCGGTCGACGAGATCCTCGCCGCTGCGCGGTGACCTCCGGCACCGACCACCAGCCCCGCTCCATCGAACCGGGAAGGCATGGCCAAGTCGTGGAAGCCCCGTTGCTGCCGCTGGTGCCCCGGCCACGGCCGGACGAGGGGCCGGATCCGTCGACTGGCGCCACCGCCGTCCTGCCGTACGCCGGTTCGCGGGCATCGAGCCGCACCCGGCCGCTACGGGCCTGGATGATCGCCGCCCCGGTGGACCTCGCCGCGTTGCTCGCTCCGCTGCTGATCTCGAACCGTTACTGGCGGGGCACCCTGTTCATGGCGGCGTTGACCATCGCCGTCTTCGCGTTCAGCGGGCTCTACCGGGCCAGACGCCATGTCAGCTTCCTCGACGAACTGCCGACCCTGTGTGGACGCCTGCTCACCGCGTCCGGCACCGTCGCGATCATCGCCGGGCTGCGGCACGACTCGGTGGAGTACGTGGCCGACCTGATGCGGGGGATCGCCGTTTCGGCCGTACTGCTGATCATCGGACGCTCGATCACCCGGGCGGTGGTGGTCTTCGCCCGTCGCCGCCGCTGGGTCGAACACAACGCCCTGATCCTGGGCAGCGGTCCGGTCGCGGCCGAGCTGGCCCGGCTGATGCGCCGCTACCCCAGCTACGGCCTGCGGTTCGCCGGCTGCGTGGACTCAGCCGCCCGGCAGACCGACGGCGCGTCGTTGCCGCTGGTCGGGACGTTCGACGACCTCGGCCGGCTGATCGACATGGTCGAGTGCGACGTGCTCATCATCGCCGATCCGGACTGCCCCGAAGCCGGGCTGATGGATCTGCTGCGCCGACCCGAGTGCGCCAGCCAGGACCTCTGGGCGGTGGCCAGACTGTGGGGGTCGGGATCGTACGGGCGGCAACCCGACCACATCGGCGCGATCCCGCTGGTCCACGTGCGGCACATCGCCCTGTCCGGTCCGCGCTGGATGGTGAAGCGGGCCTCCGACGTGGCACTCGCCTCGGTGGCAATGGTCCTGCTCAGCCCGGTGCTCGCCCTGTGCGCACTGGCGACCTTCATCGACGGCGGCCGGGGGATCTTCTTCCGGCAGGAGCGCATCGGCCAGCACGGCCGGACGTTCAACGTGATCAAGTTCCGGTCGCTGCGCCCCGAGACCGACCAGGAGGCCCGGACCACCTGGTCGATCGCCGACGACCGCCGGGTCAGCCTGATCGGAAGGTTCATGCGACGTACGTCGCTCGACGAGCTGCCACAGCTGTGGAACATCCTGCGCGGCGACATGACCGTGGTCGGTCCCCGTCCGGAACGTCCGTACTTCGTGGCGAAGTTCTCCGCCGAGCTGCCCGGCTACGCCTCGCGCCACCGGGTCCCGGTGGGACTCACCGGGCTGGCTCAGGTCAGCGGCCTGCGGGGGGACACGCCGATCTCCGACCGGGCCCGGTTCGACAACTTCTACATCGAGCACTGGTCGCTGTGGCTGGACATCAAGGTGGTGCTGCGTACCGTCGCCGAGGTGCTCCGTGGCCGCGGGCGCTGATCCAGCCGACCGGCACACCGACGCAGATGAGGGGAGCTCGCGGAGTTGACGACACCACTTGCCGGCCGCTCGGTCGCACTCGTCCATGAGTGGTTCGGCGACACCGGCGGGTCGGAGCAGGTGTTCCGGCGGATCGCCGACCTCGTCCCGCACGCCCAACGGTTCGTGCTGTGGTCCGACCCCGGGGTGACCGACCAGGGCCTGCGGGAATCCTGGCTTGCCCGGACACCGCTGCGCCGCAGCAAGACCCTCGCCCTGCCGCTGATGCCGCTGGTGTGGCGGACCCTCAGCCGGGAGCACTTCGACGTGGTCCTGTCGTCCAGCCACGCCTTCGCGCACACCGTACGGCTTGGTGCGCCGGGGCGGACCCGGCATCTGAGCTACGTCCACTCGCCGGCTCGGTACGTGTGGAGTCCCGACTACGACGGCCGCGGCTCCGGCCGGCTGCTCGCCCTGCCCCGGCGGGCCCTGCAGGCGGTGGACGTGCGGCTCAGTCGGCACGTGGCCAGCTACGCCGCGAACTCCCGTGAGGTGCGGGACAGGATCCGGCGGTTCTGGCACCGCGACGCGGTGGTCATCCATCCGCCGGTCGACGTCGACTACTTCGCCACCGCCCAGCCGGACGACCCCGTCGCGCAACGCGACTATTTGCTCGGGGTGGGGCGCTGGATACCGTACAAGAACTTCGATCTGATCATCTCGATCGCCGCGGCCGCCCGGATGCCGGTGGTCGTCGCCGGCTCCGGGCCCCAGGAGGCCAACCTGCGCCGGCACGCCGACCGGGTCGGCGCCGAGGTGACCTTCGAGGTACGTCCGGACCGGGCCCGGCTGCGGCAGCTCTACCGGGGGGCCCGAGCACTGCTCTTCCCGGTGCACGAGGACTTCGGCATCATCCCGGTCGAGGCCCAGGCCTGCGGTACGCCGGTCCTCGGGCTGCGCCGTGGCGGGCTGCTGGAGACCGTCGTCGACGGTGCGACCGGACACCTCGTCGACTCGACCCGGGCCGACGACTACGTTCCGCTGCTGCGCCGGCTCGACCAGCTCGACGCCGCCGGTATCCAGGCACACGCCAAGTCGTTCGCCGCGGCCGAGTTCGCCGCGAAGCTCGCCGACTGGATCGAAGCCGAGTGTCGGTGACGGCACCGCCGCCAGCCGACTACAGCAGCAGCGAACTGCGGAGATAGTTCGCGATCATGCGCAGCGGGCTGGCCCCGTCGGCCGGGCCGGTCAGTCGCAGCACCAGCTGCCGGTCGATCGACCCGTCCTGCCCGCCGCGCCAGTAGGCGACCATCACCAGACCGTGCCGCCGCTCACCGTCGACCTCCAGCGTGCTGACTTCGGCGTACGCGGTAGCGATGCCTGCCTGCAACCACTGCTGACTCCACGCCTCCTCGGCCTGGCGCATCCTCGCCTGCCGGTCCGGGGTGCACCGCTGTGGACAGGGCCGGACCACGACCTCGCCACCGACCTCCTGCTGCTGCTCGCTGAACGTGCCGCTGCACCGCAGGCGGCGGGTCTGCGGGGCCCGGTCGTCCGGGACGGGGGAGCAGTCCCAGCTCCACGGCACCTTGAGGATCAGACCCACGTCGGCCAGGTCGGTGTAGGTGCGGACCGTGTCCTCCGGGGTGAACCGGGGCCAGTCGGCCCGCCAGGAGCTCTCCGCCGGTGGCTCCAACCCGGGCTGGTCCGGGGTGGCCAGCGGCGGGGTGCCATCCTGCGGAGGGCCGCCCGGCGGGGTGTCGCTCGGCGGGGTGTCGACCGCCCGGCCCGGCGACGCGTTCGCTGCGGACCGTGGTGGGTTCTCGGTGGACCGGTCCGGCCACCAGGTGACGGCGGCACCGGCCAGCAGGACCGCCACGACCGCCGCCCCGGCCAGCAGCGGGCCCGGAACGCGTCGGCGCGGTGGTTCGGCCGGGGCGAACCGGGGCACCGGAGGGTACGCCGGCTGGTGGGCCAGGGCCGCTGGTCGCTCGGCTGCCGGGCCGACCGCGCCCTGCGGTCCGGCCGGTTGGTACTCCTGGCCGAGGGCGAGGAAGATCCGCTCCGCCCCTTCACCGTGCCCGGCACCACAGGCGACCCAGGGGACCCGGGCGGTGAAGTTCGCGTATCGGAAGGCCGGCGCTCCCGCCGCCGGGTCGGCCAGCGCCTCGGCGGCCGAGGAGAACGCCTCCCGCCACCGTTCGTCGGCGGCCACATCGGCGTCGAGGATCGCCACGGTGATCTGCTCGCCGTGGGGTTCCACAGCCGACCAGACGCTGCCCGCCGGACACGATCCCAGCATTTCGACGAGCCGGTACGGATCTACCGGTTGCATTCGGCCT
This sequence comes from Solwaraspora sp. WMMD792, assembly GCF_029626105.1. Lineage (NCBI taxonomy): Bacteria > Bacillati > Actinomycetota > Actinomycetes > Micromonosporales > Micromonosporaceae > Solwaraspora > Solwaraspora sp. WMMD792. Next base: position 7,406 of record NZ_JARUBH010000001.1, on the reverse strand, counting down.
CCCGCCCCTGTGTCCTGCTGGGGATCATAGCGACCGAGGGTGACCGTACCACGACTCTAGGTTGGCGACACGGCTCGGGAGCCCCGCGGAGCTGTCCGCACGGCCGACCGGTCAGGCGGCGGTGTCGCGCACCCATGCCTCGGCGTGTGGCCCGGCGCCGACGATCCGGAGCAACTGGACCGACTGGGCCGGATCATCCACCGTGACGAAGTAGGAGTTGCCCCGCCGCACGTGCTGGTGCACAGCCAGGCCGAGCGCGTCACCCGCCTGGGTCAGCGCGGTCAACGCAGCCGGATCCGGCACCCGGACCCGGACCTGGCTGCGGCGGCGGGAGCCGTTGGCGACCAGCAGCGCCGCCCGCCACATCGTCCGGGCGGCCGGCGTGCGCAGACCCGGCCGGGCGTGCGGCCCGACCTGCTCAGCTGCCGTCTGCCACAGCCGCGCGAGCCAGCCGAGCACCTCGTCGGCCCGACCGCTGGGGACGAGTACGTCGAACCGGTCCCGGTCGTCGCGTCCGCTCATCCGGGCGGTGGTGGCGATCCGTACCCCGGGGAACTCGCCGTCGACCACGGTGGCCACCCGGTGGGCGAGCGCCGGGTAGGCGGTGCTGACCAGACTGACCAGCCCGGAGCGCCGCTGCCAGGGCACCGGCCGCAGCAGATGGGTCACGGTGGCGGTCTCCACTCTGGGCAGCCGGTCGGCCGGAACCGCTGCGGCGACCGCGTCGAGCAGCCTGCGGTGCGGGATGGCGCCCCACCGGCCGGCGGTCGCTCCGCCGCATCGGCGGGGTTGGGCGTCAACCGACACGGTCGACCTCCTCGTCCTCGACGAGGGACCGGTACGCGGGCTTGATGACGTCGTCGATGACCGCCAGCCGCTCGTCAAACGGGATGAACGCACTCTTCATCGCGTTCACCGTCAACCACCGCAACTCCGACCACCCCCACCCGAACGCCTCCACCAACAACCACATCTCCCGCGACATCGACGTCCCACTCATCAACCGGTTGTCCGTGTTCACCGTCACCCGGAACCGCAGATCACGCAACAACCCCACCGGATGCTCACCGATCGAACCCACCGCACCCGTCTGCACATTCGACGACGGACACAACTCCAACGGAATCCGCTTGTCCCGCACATACGACGCCAACCGCCCCAACCGCACCCCACCCCCACCCACCTCAATATCATCCACAATCCGCACCCCATGCCCCAACCGATCCGCACCACACCACTGAATCGCCTGCCAAATCGACGGCAACCCGAACGCCTCACCCGCATGAATCGTGAAATGAAAATTCTCCCGCTGCAAAAACTCGAACGCGTCCAAATGCCGCGTCGGCGGAAAACCCGCCTCCGCACCCGCGATATCGAACCCCACCACCCCCACATCCCGGTACCGCACCGCCAACTCCGCGATCTCCTGCGACCGCGCCGCATGCCGCATCGCCGTCAACAACGTCCCCACCCGGATCACCCGACCCGCCTCCGCCGCCTCCGCACACCCCGCCGCGAACCCCGCCAACACCGCCTCCACCACCTGACCCAACCCCAACCCCCGCGACAGATGCTGCTCCGGCGCGAACCGCACCTCCGCGTACACCACCCCGTCCGCCGCCAGATCCACCGCACACTCCGCCGCCACCCGGAACAACCCCGCCTCCGTCTGCATCACCGCCACCGTGTGCGCAAACGTCTCCAGATACCGCTCCAACGACCCCGAATCCGCCGCCGACACGAACCACCGACCCAACTCCGACGGATCCGTCACCGGCAACACATGACCCACCTCGTCCGCCAACTCCACCACCGTCGCCGGCCGCAACCCACCATCCAGATGGTCATGCAGCAGCACCTTCGGCGCCCGAACGATCTCCGCCAACGAAACAGCCACCATACGAATCTATTCTTCCTTCAGTCGTTACTCGCCGATGTCGTTACTCGCCGCCGGCCCGACCGCGCTGCAGTCGGTCCCACACCCGGTCCCGGGTGAACGGCAGATCGGTGAAGCGGACTCCGGTCGCGTCCCGCAGCGCGTTCGCCAGCGCGGCGGCCACCGGATTGAACGGGCTCTCGCTCATCGACTTCGCGCCCGCCGGCCCGAGCGGATCGCTGGTTTGGGCGAACAGCACCTCGGTGAGCGGCACGTCGGCATAGGTCGGCAGGTGGTAGCTGCGGAAGTCGTCGGTGGTCACCCGACCCTGGTCGTCGATGTCCACATGTTCGGTGAGGGCGGCACCGAGAGCCTGCGCCACCCCACCTTCCACCTGCCCCCGGCACTGCATCGGGTTGAGCACCGTGCCGGCGTCCGCGCTGTGCACGCTGCGCAGGATTCGGATCTCCCCGCTGTCCGGGTCGACCGCTACCCGGAACCAGTGCGCGTCGAAGGCCACCGAGCGGTGCGCTCCGTCGGCGTGCCCCTCGGCGGTGAGCGGCCGGCCGGCCGTCGACGCGGCCCGGGCCAGGTCGACCAGATCGATCCGCCGGCCGGCGCACCGCACCGTTGTCGCGTCCACCCGGCACTCCCGCGGGTCGACGCCGGTCGCCCGCGCGGCGGCGTCGACCAGCACGTCCCGCAGTGCGAGCGCGGCGCGCTGAGCGGCGGTGCCGGCCACCACGGTGCCGGTCGAGGCGAACGCACCGGTGTCGTGACCGACCAGCGCGGTGTCCGACTGCCGGATCCGTATCCGGTCCACGGTGGTGGCCAGCGCGTCGGCGACCAACTGCCGGTGCACGGTGGTCGACCCGTTGCCGAACTCGGCCATCCCGATGTCCAACTGGTAGCCGCCGTCGGTGTCGAGGGTGACCCGGGCCCGGCCGTGGTGACCGCCCGGTGGTCCGGTGGCGATCATCGCCACCGCCATGCCGTCGCCAACCAGCCAGCCGGCTCCGGCGTCCGCATGCCGGTGCTCGTCCCGAGCCCGCTGAATCAGCTCCAGGCACTGGTCCAGGCCGTAGCTGTGCACCCGTACGGTGTCGTCGTGCCCGACCGGGGTGACCAGCGGATCCTGCGGGCCGATCACGTTGCGGGCGCGGAACGCGATCGGATCGAACCCGAGCCGGCGGGCCAGCTCGTCCACGGCGGACTCCACCGCGAACGACACCTGCCCCAGCCCGTAGCCGCGGAACGCGCCGGCCGGCACCGTGTTGGTGTAGACCGACCAACCGTCGACCTGCTTGTTCGCACACCGGTAGAGGGCCACCGATTCGCTGCAGCCGTGTGCCAGCACCGCCGGGCCGTGGTTGCCGTACGCGCCGGTGTCCGCGACGACATGCAGCCGGATCGCGGTCAGCGTCCCGTCGCGGCGCCCCGCCACCGTCACCCGGGTCCGGAACGGATGCCGGGTGGTCGCCGCGGTGAACTGTTCGGCCCTGGTGAACTCCAGTTTCACCGGTCGTCCGGTGCGCAGCGCGGCCAGCGCCGTCACGTCCTCGACGAGCATCTCCTGCTTGCCGCCGAATCCGCCGCCGACCCGGCCGGCGACCACCCGGACCTTCTCGACCGGCAGGCCGAACAGCCGGGCCAGCGCCCGCCGGGTCAGGTACGGCGTCTGGGTGCTGGACCGTACGGTCAGCCCGCCGTCCGGCTCCGGCCAGGCCACCGCTCCGTGCGTCTCCAGGTGGGCGTGCTGCACCCGTTGGGTACGGAACGTCGCGGTGAAGACCTCGTCGGCGTCGGCCAGCGCCCGGTCGACGTCGCCGATCTCACCGTGCACCTCACCGGCCACGTTGTCCACTGGCCGGGCGATGCCGCTGACCGCCGGATCCAGGTCGTGCAGGACGGGCGCGCCCGGGAGCATCGCCGCCGCCGGGTCGAACACCGCCGGCAGCGGCTGGTAGCTGACCCGGACCAGGTTGGCGGCCGTCTCGGCGGCCGCCTCGGTCTCGGCGACCACCGCCGCCACCCGCTGTCCGACGAAGCGGACCACGTCGTCAAGGAGCCGGGTGTCTGCCGGGTCCTCGCGCGGGTTCTCATGCTGGGCCGTCGAGTACCGCAGGTCGGGGCAGTCGCGGTGGGTGAGTACCGCCAGAACCCCGGGTACCCGCATCGCGTCGTCGGTGTCGACGTCGACGATCCGGGCGTGCGGCACCGTCGAGCGGACCAGCTTCAGGTGGGTCAGCCCGGGAACATCGACGTCGAAGGTGAATCGGGCGGTGCCGGTGACGATCTGCCGGGCCGCCGGGGCGGCCGCGTTGCCGCCGACCGCCGGGCAGCCAGGGCCGCCGCCGGTGGTGCCGTCGGCGGTGCCGGTCACGTGCCGTACCCCGTCGAGCGCGTCGCGGATCGCCCGGTAGCCGGTGCACCGGCACAGGTTGCCCTTCAGCGCGCGCGGCAGGTCAGCGTGCTGGTCGCCGTCGAGCGCGGCCACCGTCATCACCAGCCCGGCGGTGCAGAATCCGCACTGGAATCCCTGCGCGTCGAGAAACCGCTGCTGCACCGGGTGCAGCGTGTCGCCGTCGGCCAGTCCTTCGACCGTGGTCACCGACCGGCCCTCGGCCCGTACCGCCGGGAAGACACAGCTGTGTACCGGGACTCCGTCGACGTGTACCGTGCACGCCCCGCAGTCCCCGGCGTCACAGCCCTTCTTCACGCCGTACCAGCCCTGGTCGCGTAGGAACGTGCGCAGGCACTGGCCGGCGGCCGGTTCCCCGGCGGCGGCGGTGCCGTTCACCACGACGTTCACCGGCCGTCCTCGCCGTCGGTGCCGGCCGCGGCCAGTTCGGCCCGGATTTGTTCGGCCATCCGCAGCGTGCGGTGCCGCCGCCAGCGCGGCAGGCCGTGCACGTCGTCGACCCAGCCGGCGGCGGCGCATCCGGCGTCGACCCGGTCCAGCAGTTCGGGCCCGGTCGGTGCGGCCGGCAGCGACAGCACCACCGGGTGGCGGGTGGCCGCGGTCACCGACATCGTCCACCCGCCAGTGTCCTGGTCGACCGAGCCGATGACCAGCGCCGCCGACCGGCCGTGCCGGAACAGCGACGCCCGGCGCATCGCGTACCGGGCCCGAGCGGCGGCTGCCGGCAGCCGGACGCTGCGCAGGTACTCGCCGGCGTCGAGCACCGTCGCACCGACGTCGCGGATGAATCCGTCGGCGGGCACCCGGCGCTGCCCGCCGGCCAGGTCGGTGAGCAGGTACTCGGCCCGGGTCGCCACCGCCAGTGACGTCATCGGACCGGCCGGCAGCGCCGCGCAGATGTTGCCGCCGACGGTCGCCACGTTCCAGATCTTGCGGGAGGCGAGGAACGCGTCGCAGCAGCCGGCGACCAGCTCCGTCACCCGATTCCAGCCGGGCGGCGGGGCGAACCGGGCCAGTTCGGCGACGGTGCAGGTAGCGGCGATCTCCAGCCCGTCGTAATCGATCCGGATCGACGGCCAGCGCAGCCGGGTCAGGTCACGCAGCCGGCGCACCCCGGGCTGAGGTTGCGAGAACAGGTAGCTGCCGCCGGCGAGCCAGCGGTCGCCGGGGCGCCAGGCGTCGGCGTCGGCGGCGATCACGTCGGAGACGGTATGCAGATCCACGGTCCGCATCGTCCGCCGCCGCCGTCGGCCCGGACAATGACGGCGGAACACAATCCCGACCCGCCGATCAGCCGGGTGGTTGGACGAACCTACAAGGCGCACCCGGGCGCCTTGACCGGGTGATCAGCCGCTGCCCATCGTTGACGGGTGCTTGCCGGAATCGTCCTCGCCGCCGGCGCCGGCCACCGCTACGGTCGGCCCAAGGCGCTGGTCCGTCTCAACGGGACCCTGTTGGTGACCCGGGCCGTCGAGACGCTGCGCTCGGCCGGCTGCCGGCCGGTGATCGTGGTGCTCGGCGCGGCGGCCGACGCGGTGTGTACGAGTGCCGACCTGGCCGGTGCCGTGCCGGCGGTCAACCCGGACTGGGCCACCGGGATGGGCTCGTCGTTGCGGGTCGGCCTGGCGGCGGTGGGCATCAGCCCGGCGGACGCCGCAGCCGTCCTGCTGGTCGACATGCCGGGGATCGGTCCAGCGGCGGTCCGCCGGGTGGCGGCCGGCGCCGATCGGCGGACGCTGGCCGCGGCCAGCTACGTCGACGGGCGGCCGGGGCATCCCGTGGTACTGGGTCGGGCACACTGGACGGCGGTGGCGGCGTCGGCGACCGGTGACACCGGCGCCCGCGACTACCTGCGGGCCCACCCCGACCAGCTGCGTCTGGTGCCGTGCGACGACGTGGCCGACCCGACCGACCTGGACCGGCCCGGCGACCTGGCCCGGTTCCCGGAGCCCGACCGGCTCGCCGACCTCGACCGGCTCATCGAGGGCGGCGGGTCCGGCGGTGCATCGGCCCGGACGGTGGCGACCGGATGATCGGGCCGGTCCTCGACGAGGCGATGCGCTGGTGGTACGCCGGTGAGCAGGTGGCCGTCGCGACGGTGACCGCCACCTCCGGTAGCGCACCCCGGCCACCGGGCACCAGCATGCTCGTCGCCCCGGACGGTACGGTCACCGGAAGCGTCTCGGCCGGCTGCGTCGAGGCCGCCATCTACCAGCTGTGCCGTACCGTGCTGGACACCGGTGAGGGGCGGCTGGCGCGCTTCGGTGACACCGGCGACGAGCTGTTCGACCCCGGTCTCACCTGCGGCGGCACCATCGAGGTGTACGTGCAGCGGGTGGACCGCGACAGCGTGCCGCAGCTCGACCGGCTGCATGCGGCGACCCGGGCCGCCCGCCCGGTCGCGGTCGTCACCTGCCTCACCGGGCCGCCAGCCAGCCGGGGCCGTTGGCTGCTGGTCGACGCCGACGGTCAGTGGGGTTCGCTCGGCGGTCCGACGCTGGACGCGGCGGCGGTCCGGGCCGCGCGGGCGGCCCTGGAGACCGGGCGGACCACGCTCGCCCAGCCCGCCGCCGGCACCACCCTGCTGGTCCTCGGCATCCTGCCACCGCCCCGGATGATCATCTGCGGGGCGACCGAATTCACCGCCGCGCTCGCCCGGCAGGGCCGGTTCCTCGGCTACCGGGTGACGGTCTGCGACGCCCGGGCGGTCTTCACCACCCGGCAGCGGTTTCCGGACGCCGACGACGTGGTCGTCGACTGGCCGCACCGCTACCTGAGCGCCGAGGCCGCCGCCGGTCGGGTCGACCCGCGTACGGTGCTCTGCGTACTCACCCACGACCCGAAGTTCGACGTACCGCTGCTGCGGACCGCACTCGACCTGCCGCTGGCCTACATCGGGGCGATGGGGTCCCGGCGCAGCGCCGCCGACCGGGCGGCCCGGCTGCGTGCCGTCGGGGTGCCGCCGGCCGCGTTGACCCGGCTGTCCGCGCCGATCGGGCTGGATCTGGGGGCGGTGACCCCGGAGGAGACCGCGGTCAGCATCGCCGCCGAGATCGTCGCGGCCGGCAGCGGCCGCGACGGCGGACGGCTGACCGGCGGCCGGGGCTC